>NZ_CBFHWH010000082.1:0-9334 GCF_965659035.1 Aequoribacter sp.
GTTTGCCTGGCGACCATAGAGCATTGGTACCACCTGACCCCATTCCGAACTCAGTAGTGAAACGATGCATCGCCGATGGTAGTGTGGGGTTTCCCCATGTGAGAGTAGGTCATCGCCAGGCTTCTAAATAAAAACCCTCAGTCGAAAGACTGGGGGTTTTTTAGTTAGAGCTTCGAGTAAGTGACCTACGCTCGAGGTGGGGTTGCCGGACGCTTACCTTTGAGCTTGTGGAACGCTATTCTGAGTGCTAGGGTGTTTTGGGGTAGTCTTAATAGAGAACTTTGTGCGAATTGATAGTTTATTACCTGATGTTCAGTTGAACGTATTTGGTGATCATCTTAGTTTAGATGAGGTTGTCGCGGGTCGCTGGTGCGTGTTCTTGGGCATATCGCAGCATGATAGTGCGCTGGCACGCAGAGCTCCCGATGTCGTTCAGTTTGCGAGCCGCCACCTTGCGAGTGACGTCGTGCTAGTTGTGTGCTGCGCCAATTCTTCCATGCTCCCCACGGCAGGGATCGAGCAGGGCGCCCCCTCTAACTTGGTGTATGCTGTACTGCAAAGTGACGCTGGCGGTGCGGCCGCGTCGACGTTGTTCGATCCAGATGAACATAGTCTTCAATATTACATTGTCAGTCCTGCTAAACGGGTGCAGATCATAGGTGCTTTGCCTAGTATCGGTGATTTAAACTTTGCAGAAATCGGACGTGCACTGGAAGCATTGCGGAGCACTTATGGTGAGTTCCTTGCGACCCCAGCTAATTGGGAATCGGGAGCTCCCCTTATTGTCCAGACAGCGCTGGCGGATGAAGAAGCAGTTCGGCGTTATGGCCCCTTGGACATTGTTTTTTCCTACCTACGGTACGTATCCCCTGTTAAAAGTAAAAGCGATGACTAGGTTGAGGGTCATGAATCAGCGCCAATACGTGAGCCAAAGACCGGTCTTGCCGCAATTTGTACCTGGGGGGCGTTAAGCCAATGTATAAGGCTCGTTATGTTTATGGGTACCTTTTGGGTTTGGCTGTTATTCTGGGGCACTTGGGGGTTTGGTACGATTGGATTGACCGAAAAAATGATCTTGAGCACGCCTTCCGGACTCAGGTTCAAAAGGCTACGGAAAACGGCCGTCGGAGCTATCGATATTTTGTGTTTGAGAGTGCTCGTCATGCCCAGTTTATCAGCGAACTACCCCTCATCGCGCGGTTTTTGAGTGCAGGAACTCAGGAGCCACAAATCGCGTCGCTGCTGTTAAGATTCAGCGACCGGTTTGCCCGCTACCATCAGGTCCGGCTTTTAGATCCCCAGGGTAAAGAGCGCCTGAGGATTCTGCGGGATTCGGTTGATACGAGCGCGGAATTGATCGCTGATTTACAAGATAAATCCCAGCGAGACTACTTTCAGCGGGCACAAGGCTTGGTGGAAGGACAGGTCTTGATTACTCAAGTTACTCCTAATATCGAGAAGGGTCAGATTGAGATTCCTGTGAGGCCGACTGCGCGTCTCGTCGCCCCCGTTGATCTCGACGGGGTTCGGCGGGGTTACTTAGTGCTGAACATAAACGTGGGGCCTGTTCTGCAGTCAATATTCACTCGCCTTACCCAGCCCTTGGTTCCTGAGTCCGTGATAATGTCGACCCGGTCGATGCCAGCGTGGGTTTGGATCCCCGGGTCCGAGTGGGAGTGGAGTCAGTCGTCCACTTATGAGCCAGCTGGTTCGGATAGTTCGGGAGATGTTAAAATTTTCAAAGGGGTTCTCGATCCCGCAACAGAGGCGCAATTGACTAATGAGCTTGACACACTGGCAGTGATTGATTCAAGGGTGGCGCGCTCGTTAGTAGCAGAGTTTGCGGAGGATGCGACTGTGACGGCGCGCGTGCCTCTGGGTGAATGGGAAGCCTATTACAAGCGTATACTGTGGCCCGATACCGTGATGCGATACTTCGTGATTATGGGCCGGTCGCTGTTGCTAGGGGTAGTCATTGCGTTTCTCACCCTACAGTACCAGAGCGCAAGGGCAAGACAAACGCAACGGGCGGCTAGCAAGCGTGAAGAAAGTGAACGAGATCATCTTACGGGGTTGGCTCAGCGAGCGGGTTTCGAACGCGAGTTTGAGCGCAGAAAAAGAGCGTCTTCGTCCACGAGAAGTGTTTTGTGTGTTGTAGACATAGACCATTTTAAACAAGTCAATGATACGCTTGGCCATTCCGAGGGGGATCGCGTATTGGCGGAGTTTGGGCGGGTACTATCGGCAGAGCTGCGAGATACAGATTTGATAGCTCGTTGGGGTGGCGAAGAATTTGTCATTCTTTTGAGCGATGTTACTCTTGAGGTGGCGGCTTCTATTGCGGAACGCTACCGAACGCTCGTCGAGCAACATATTTTTCTTTCCCGATTTAATCAGGCAATTGCGGTAACGATGTCGGTGGGCATCGCTGATGTGGTTGAGGCGGATTTGGGCGACGCTTTTGACCGCGCCGATGCGGCGCTATATCGGGCGAAATCGAGCGGGCGAAACCGTGTGTTTGCAGATCGTCAGGCAACGGCAGAGCCATCGCTCCGATTGGGTATGCGTCTGCCGAACTTTGTGGTAGAAACAGATAAAGGTCGATTCAGCTTGCACGAGTATCAGGGTGATAGCTGGTTGATATTGTTGAGTCATCCCAAAGATTTTACGCCTGTATGCACTACGGAGTTGGCGGAAGCGGCTCGGCTGAGTCCAGAGTGGGAATCTCGCAACACTCGGCTTCTGGGGTTGTCGACCGATCCTGTTGAGGAGCATCGCGACTGGCTGAGTAACGTGCAAGACTTAGCGCAGTGCTCCGTGACGTTTCCACTGATTGCAGATACGGACTTAATACTCTCCAAAGCCCTTAATATGCTCCCCGCTGAGGCGTATTTACCTATGGGAGCGACAGTTCAAGAAGCGAAAACTGTGAGGGGTGTCTTTATTCTTAGCCCCGACAAGCGCATCAGGATGATTATGATTTACCCCATGGCGATAGGTCGTGATTTTTCGGAGATAATTCGAATTCTGGACGTACTCCAAGGTGACTACCGCGAGTTACGCTCGCTAGCCTGAGTTTAAAGAGGCATATTTGCGCCATCGAAGTAGTCCTTGAAACCCGAAGGGGTATGCCGGCCTATAATTAAGGTCTCCAGAATCTGGTATCCGGTATTCTTAGGCTGAGATCCAGTCGCTACCTGCTGAACGCGGATGTTGGGGTAATCGAGCGGGTTGATGTCGTCGAGGTTGATCCTTTCTCGCTCGGTCACGAATTCGCCTTTCCATATACCATGGCCCCACGTTGAGTGGTTGTGCCCAATGTCTTTAGTCAGAGATTTTTGTCGAGTTTCGAGCGTATGCTCTGTCACCGAGCCGTCAGTTTAAAGGTTGCGGAAGCGGGTGGGGTGCATGATGAAATGACCGTCGTCGTGCATCATACTCGGTGGCTCTTGATTGGGTAATGAGTTAGCTGTAAATAGCAAGTCGCACTCGCTGCTGTATTCATTCGGTGCGAGCGTGACGCGTAGACGCTCCATTGGTTTCTCGACTTGAATTGAAAAAGGGCCGATAGTGGTATCCGTGCGATCCTTTGGTGCTCGACGTGAGGCATGGAAGCAAACTTGTCGGTTACCCATAACCACACTTAAATGACCATCCATTACCCGGCGGTTTGGGTAGACCCCAAAGTCGATTCCAAATACGTAAGATTTCTAGTTATGAGGCTACAAACATTTAAAATCTGAGTATTGGGCTAGGGAGATTGACTGAATGCGCGCGCAGCGTTTGCCGCTTGATGGGGGTACGCTAGGTATTTTGAGGAGAGACACTCCGCTTGCTTTACTTATTTTGCTCTTTATGAGCTCGTGGGTCTGATGGATCGAGTTTCGCTTTTTGACAATTTGGTTGACCTAAGCCAAGCTGTCTTGCGGACGGCGGGCATCGCGCGTCGCTCTTCGGATCTGTGGAGTGCATTATGTTAGAAAAAATAGTGTCTAAGTCGTCAGGTCAGCACTGGACGACTGAATTGAGCGAAAAGGCGTTATTAGCGGTGATTGGCGTTGCGACGGTCGTTGCGGCAGCACAGCACGTTAGCGTCATGGTCGCTGCCAGACAGGTACTGCTTGCCGATTTGTTTTTGTTGTTTATCTATGCGGAAGTCATTGGAATGGTGGGAGCATTTTATAGCACCCATAGAATACCAGTCACCCTCCCTATCATTATTGCCATGACTGCACTGTGCCGCTTAATCGTGTTGCACAGTAAAGAGATGGAGCCGTTGCTCCTATTGGCTGAAGCTTTCGCGATATTGGTGTTGGCTATTGCGAGTTACGTAATGAGCTTAAAAGATAAGCTGAGCCTTGAAAAGATGCTGTTACGTAAAGACCGCGAGAACGAAGCAGGCAGGGAGGGTTAATAAGACGTTCCGCATCACTCGGCATCGCGGTCGTAGCAAAGCCTTATAGCTTCGGTGCCCGCACTCTTGCGACGCACACCACTGAGTAGTTGATATGTCGTAGGTCTTAACCTTGCATGTCGTTTATAGACGCGCTGGTATCTTGAACAGGCGACGGGTCCAGACCGACTGCAAAATCGGGTCGATCCAACGGTATAGGCGACCTGAGACATACACGGATTTGCCTTTTTCGAGAGCGGTGATCCCTTCCCTAACGACAGTCGACGCGTCATACCACAGCCACTTGGGCATTTTTGCTTTCATTTCCGACAAGCCTGCTGTTTCGTGGAAGTCGGTGTGTGTATAGCCGGGGCACAGTGCCGATACCTTCACACCATGTGGCGCTAGAGTCAGTGCTAAGTCCTCGCTGAGTGCCACAATGTAAGCTTTTGAGGGGCCATAGTTGCAGCCGCCTGATCGAGGGATTCGACCGGCGACTGAGGCGATGTTGAGTATGTGACCTTCTTTATTCGCAACCATTGCTGGCGCGAATAGGTGGCAAAGGTGTGCTACCGAGGTCATCATTAGCTGATAAAAGCTTACATGCTTATTCCAATCTCGTTCGGTAATCAGATCTTCACCAGCCACCCCGGCGTTGTTAACGAGCCAGCTGACAGTGATGTTTTCTGATTCGCAGAATTGATGAATCAGTGATGGAGCGTCTGATTGTGTGAGGTCTGCCGCCATTATTTTTACATCGATACCATAGGCGCCACTTAACTCCTCGGCAATCTGCTTCAGTTTTTCAAGCCGCCTTGCGATGAGCACGAGGTTCAACCCCTTTGCTGCCAACTGTTTTGAAAATTCCGCGCCTAAACCTGCGGATGCGCCGGTGATAACAGCGTAGTTGTTCATGATATGTCCTTTTACATTAGGTTTATTGTAGTGTCCCTGTAAACCGGACTGTAGACAAGAGGGTTGTCGGCCCAGATTCCGCTTGTTTGAACCGACCACTTTAGACCTTTGGTTTGGAGGACTACGAGGATACACTCCGGTGATTAATAATAAAGGAGCGTTGCAATGCGTTTAGAAGGAAAAGTGGCTTTGGTGACGGGTGGTGGCAGTGGTTTAGGCCGAGCGATGTGCTTGCGCTTTGCCCAAGAGGGGGCATTTGTACTGGTCACTGATATCAACGCTGAGGCAGCGCAAGAGACGGTAGATCAGGGTTTGGGACTACCCGGTAAATTGATTAGTCGGTTTCAGGACGTCTGTGACGAGTTGGCATGGGCGGAAACGATAGGGTTTGCCGAGTCCGAGTTGGGGCCACTGAGTATTTTGGTGAATAATGCAGGTATCGCGGTAACGGCCTCTGTGGAGCACGAAACCCTAGAGGGCTGGCGGAAGACCCAAGCAGTCAATCTGGATGCGGTCTTTATGGGAACGCAAGCCGGTATTCTAGCGATGAAGAACCGTGGAGGGTCGATCATTAATCTGTCGTCGATTGAGGGGATCATTGGAGATCCGCTTACCTGTGCCTACAACGCAAGTAAGGGTGGCGTTCGTATCTTCACCAAATCAGCTGCACTGTGGTGCTGTCGCGAAAATTATGGTGTTCGCGTGAACTCCATTCATCCTGGCTTCATCGAGACGCCTATGGTTATTAATGCGATTGCGGCAATGGCTGAGGAAGAGCGCCAGGGTGTTGAGGCTCAGTTACAGATGGCGATCCCAATGGGTCAAATGGGGCGGCCTGAGGATATTGCAAATGCTGCGTTGTTTTTAGCCAGTGATGAGTCGTGCTACATGACTGGCTCGGAATTAGTTGTGGATGGTGGGTACACCGCCCGCTAGCGCACTGTGCCGAGTTTTCGGTGTGGCCCGCGCTAACTATATAACTCGATTATTGAGTGCGCCGGTCGTCAGGTATTGTGCGGCGTTATCGATGGCTTGTTTAACAATGGCCGTACGGCATTCGGGCGTCGCGCCACCAATATGCGCTGTTAGCGTCACATGTGGATTATTGAGTAGCTCGGGGTGTACCTGTGGTTCATATTCAAATACATCCAAGCCCGCGCCGGCGAGATGCCCGCTGTTTAGGGCATCGACTAAATCCTGCTCGTTAATTAGAGGTCCACGCCCGGTATTAATTATAAAGGCGCCTGGCTTCATCGCCGCGAGGGTGACGGCATTAATGCAATGCTGAGTGTCTTCTGTCAAAGGGCAGTGTAGGGAGATGACATCGGATTTCGCGAGTAAGCCCTCGAGTGTGGGTTCGAATTGAATATCGAGTTCTTGCTCTAACCCCGGCTTTTGGTTTGGCCCGTGGTAACAAAGTTTTAGACCGAAGGCCTGAGCTCGCCGCGCCATGGCGGAGCCGATTGCGCCTGCGCCAATAATACCCAGTGTTTTTCCCCGAGGGGTTACGCCCATAATGCTAGCCGCTGTTGCCCAGTCGTTTTGGCGGAGGAAATATTCGCTATAACTTGTTTTACGCATGGTTGCCAGTAGCAAGGCAAAGGCCAGGTCTGCGGTATCGTCGGCCACAATTGGGGTATTCGTGACGGCAATGCCTTTTCGCTTAGCCGCCTCAAGGTCGATTTTGTCGACACCGGCACCTAAATTTGAGATCAATCGCACCGACACCGGAAGACGTGCTATGGCGTCAGCGTCCAAATTGTCGAACGCTGTAGAGATGACGACGGAAGCATCCGCTACGTCGTTGGAATCTGCGATGGGTACACACTGGCCGAGCTGTTCGAATGGAGCGAGCATATGCCCCTGAATAATATCGCTGACAAGAATGGTCGGTTTCATGATTAGCCCTTAGTTTTGAGCACACTGCGGTTTATTTCTTGGCTCTGAGTGGTGCCTGTAAGCGCCATAGATATCTCAATTTCAGCTTTGAATGTGGTTAGAAGATCTGTGATGCCACGCTGACCTGCTGCGGCTAAGGCGTACACCCAAGAGCGACCAATTAATGTGAAATCGGCACCTAAAGCGTAAGCTTTAAAGACGTCTTGTCCGCTGCGGATGCCTCCGTCTAGAATGACGGTTGTGGTAGCACCGACCGCAGACTTGATGTCTGAAACCACGTTTATTGTGGCATCGACACAATCTAACTGTCGGCCACCATGGTTTGATACAACGATTCCATCAGCGCCCACTTGAACCGCCTCTTTGGCGTCTTCTTCGGTCAAAATCCCCTTAATGATGAGCTTGCCGGGCCAGATGTCGCGCAGCCACTCGATATCTTTCCATGTGACGGATGCATCGACCTGCTGAGTGATCCAAGCTTGAAAGTCGTCGGGGCGACTGGCGTTAGGTACGTATTCCTCCAGATTGCCAAAGGTGTGGGGTTTGCCACCTAGGCCGACTGACTTTATCCAGCTAGGTTTGCTAGCAAGGTTAAGAGCGGTGCGTAGGCGTCCTCGGAAAGAGGTCCCACCACTTAAACCATTACGTTTATCTCGATAACGAGCACCCAAGACCGCTAAGTCCACTGTGAAAACCAGCGTATCGACGCCGACATTTTGGGCGCGTTGCAGCATTTGTTGCACGGCCCCGCGGTCCCTCAGCATATACAACTGAAACCAGAAGGGTTTATCAGAAACTTCGGCCACTTCTTCCAATGAACATATCGCTACCGTTGACAAGGTGAAAGGAATATTCAGGGCATCGGCAGCTGTTTTGGCTTGAAGCTCCCCTCGGGTGCCGAACATGCCGCCCAGGCCTATTGGGGCTAAGCCCACAGGCATGGAATAAGGGGTTCCAAAGAGCTTGACGCTCGTATCAACGGAAGACACATCCTTTAAAACGGTTTGTTTTAAGGTGATGTCTTGATAGGCCGAGACGTTAGCGCGCAGTGTGGTTTCCGAGTAGGAGCCGCCGTCGAGATAATCAAACAGAAAACGCGGCACCTTGCGCTCGGCGATGCGGCGGTAGTCCTCGGTTGAGGCGGGCACTAGGTTTAACGAACTCACAGATCCTCCTACAAGATGATTTCGATTAGGCGTGGGCCACGCTCAGCCATCGCTGCCGCAAATGCGTCGTCCAGCTCTTGCACCTGAGTCACTTTTTGAGCTTTTATGCCCATGCCTTGAGCGATGTCGGTCCATTGGATGGTTGGGTTGCTCAAATCCAGCAACGATAGTGCAGTTGGACCGGGATGTTCCACACCCACGCGCTGGAGTTCAATGTTGAGAATAGCGTACGAACTGTTGTTCAAAAGTAGCACAGTGATATCGAGATTTTCGCGCGCCATGGTCCACAATGCTTGCACGGTATACATGGCTGAGCCGTCGGCCTGCAGGGCAATCACCTTGCGGTCAGGGCAAGCCAGAGCTGCGCCAATAGATAGAGGAAGACCTTGGCCAATGGAGCCGCCGGTCAATGCCAGCCAATCGTGTTTGGCGGCACCTACTGTCATGGCGTAAACAAATAAACTATTGGTCGCTCCCTCATCAGAGACAATGGTGCCCTCGGGCATGCGATTCGCTATGATTTTTCCCAGTTCGAGTGCATTCGCGGGACCCTGCTCAAGTTCGAAGGTGTTGCGCTCCTGAAATTGAGTCGGTTCTGCAGGGCAGCCGAGTTCATCCGCAAGTCTAGTGAGTGCATCGAGGGCGTCGGTATTGACGTCGGCCAGTTGCACTAAATTAGCGCCCTCTGGCGATAGCCAGCTGGGCTTTTCGGGGTAGGCGAAAAAGGATACCGGTGGTTTGGTGCCAATAAAGACAATATTCTCTAACTCTTTGAGGAAATCCTGAGCCTGCTCCCCGAAGTAGGGTAGGCGCTCTACCGGAATACGGCCTTCACCTCGCTCATGGCGAGCGTAGAAAGTTTCGGTAATGATCCTGGTGCCCGTCGCTTCTGCAATGCGACCAGCCTGTATTAGGGCCTCTTCTCGTAGAGCTCGACCACCCAGCATGAGTGCTTTACCAC
>NZ_CBFHWH010000083.1:0-9207 GCF_965659035.1 Aequoribacter sp.
CTCGAAAATGCGCGGCATTTTTGAGAGCGCGAATAGTGCGGATTTTTCGCTTTTTTGTCAAGCCTTTCAGGTGTTTTTCACGCTGACATTTTCTCGTACTGCTTCTACAATACCAACCTCTTCGGTCTGAGTTTGCTTGTTATGTCTACTGCATCTTTATCGCTATTAGAGCAGCGCTTTGCGAAGCTGCGCGCGAATAAACTATTCGAGCTTTCGGTGATCGCTATTATCGTTTTTTCTGCCTTGATCATCGGCGTTAAAACCTATCCTTTGCCAGCATGGACACAGCCCGTGATTGTCGGCCTAGACTGGGCAATTACCTTATTCTTTTTGGTTGAAATTAGCATTCGGTTCTTAGGTGATCCTAGTAAAAGGACATTTTTCAAGAATGCTTGGAATGTCTTCGACACGGTCATCGTAGTGGTCAGTCTTATTCCTATTGAGGACTCCGAATTGGCCTTGATTGGGCGTTTGGTGCGCATTTTCAGAGTGCTCAGGATGGTATCCATCATCCCAGAGTTGCGGACCCTGTTGACCTCATTGTTAGTCGCACTGCCACAGCTGGGCTATGTGATGCTGATGATGTTTATTATTTTCTATATTTACGCCGCCGTGGGCGCCACGTTTTTTGCAGCAATTAATCCCGAGCTTTGGGGCGATATTGCCATCAGTATGCTCACTTTATTTCGTGTGATGACCTTTGAGGATTGGACTGACGTCATGTATGAAACGATGTCGGTGTATCCGCTGAGCTGGGCTTACTATTTGAGCTTTATATTTCTGTCTGCCTTTGCGTTTTTGAATATGATCATTGGTATTGTCGTGAATGTCTTGGAAGATGAGCACAAAAAGATTGCGGTAGCCGAGGCGGAGGCGGCAGGGGAGCCAACCTTGCGGGATTTAAAGGCAGAGCTAGCGGAAATTAAATCGCTGCTGCAGGCGCGCTCTGAGGTGCCTTAGGGGGGGCAGTGATGGCTAAGTTGGTAACATCTAGCCCTTGTGCGCTGTGTGGTGCTCGCAGGCAGCTGACCTTTCATCACCTAATCCCGCGCAAACTACACAGGCGGACAAGCTTCAAAAAGCACTACAGTCGCGAGGACTTGAACAGGGGGATTGATATCTGCCAGCCTTGTCACCGTGGTCTTCACAAGCTCTATGATGAAATGGCCCTGGGCAAGCGTTTGTATACCCTAGAGTTGCTGCTGGCGGATGATGCGGTGCGGCGGCACGTTCAGTGGAGTGCAAAGCAAAAGCGTTAGTTTACTTTGCGTGGCGTAGTGGTGCGCCTTGGATCAGTGGTGGAATTAGTGTCAACTGAGGCCGCCGCTCGATGCGGCAGCCTCACCAGGTCGCTATACGTTGAAGCGGAAGTGAATAACGTCGCCGTCTTTGACGATGTAGTCTTTGCCCTCGAGGCGCCATTTGCCGGCCTCTTTTGCGCCGGCTTCACCTTTGTACTGAATAAAATCGTTGTAACCAATAACCTCAGCGCGGATAAAGCCTTTTTGGAAGTCTGTGTGAATGACGCCCGCCGCCTCGGGGGCTGTCGCACCCACTTTAACCGTCCATGCACGAACTTCTTTGACGCCGGCGGTAAAGTAGGTCTGTAAGCCCAAAAGCTGATAGCCGGCACGAATCACTCGATCAAGTCCGGGTTCTTCCATGCCAAGATCTGCCAAAAATTCGGCGCGCTCGTCGTCTTCAAGTTCGGCGATCTCGGACTCTAATTTATTGCAAATTACGACCACAATCGCGTTCTCATCTGCCGCAATCGCTTTTACTTGGTCGACGTATTCATTGCCGTCAACACCTTCCTCGTCGACATTGGCGATGTACATGGTTGGCTTAACCGTGAGTAAATGCAGCGTTTTCACCAAGGCTTTCTGGTTGTCATCCAAGGTCAAAGCGCGAACGGGCTTGGCCTCGTTGAGGTGGGGCAGTAACACGTCCTCCAAAAGGGCTTTCATCGCGACCGCTTCTTTATCCCCACTTTTTGCCGTGCGCACCACTTTTTGCAGTTGCTTCTCGCAGCTCTCTAAATCTGCCAGCGCCAGTTCGGTGTTAATCACCTCGATGTCCTCGGCAGGGTTTACCTTGTTGGCAACGTGAATCACGTTGTCGTCGGAAAAGCAGCGGACAACGTGCGCGATGGCATCGGTTTCGCGGATATTTGCTAAAAATTGGTTGCCTAGGCCCTCACCCTTCGAGGCGCCAGCGACTAGGCCGGCGATATCCACGAACTCCATCGTTGTGGAGACTTCGCGCTCAGGCTTCACCAGCTTAGAGATTTCGGTTTGTCGAGGGTCGGGCACAGGGACTACGCCGGAATTTGGTTCGATGGTGCAGAAGGGAAAGTTCTCAGCATCAATGCCGGCTTTGGTGAGCGCATTAAAAAGTGTAGATTTGCCGACGTTAGGTAATCCTACTATGCCGCATTTAAAACCCATATTGAGTATCCTTTAAGCTACTTGACTGCAATGCTGTGCAGTTGGTTCATGGCTTTAGCGAGGTCATCAGCAAGCACGTAAGTCAGTGCTTGCTCGGCCTCGTGAATAATTTGTTCGATGGCGGTTTTGTCGCCTTGGTCGGGCTTGCTAAGCACGTAATTACTGACAGCTTTGGCGTGGCCTGGGTGTCCAATGCCGATGCGAAGCCTCAGAAAATCTGACTTGTTACCTAGCGCTGGGATAATATCGCGCAAACCATTATGGCCGCCGTGACCTCCGCCGTCTTTAAAGCGAGCAATCCCGGGGCTTAAATCGAGTTCGTCGTGGACAACAAGCACTTGCGTGCTTTGCAGTTTGTAAAAATTTACCGCGGCTGCGACCGATTTGCCACTGCGGTTCATAAAGGTGTCTGGTAATAACAGTAATAGCTCATGCGAGCCAATCACTATTTTGCTGGTGCGGCCAAAGAGTTTGGAGTCGGATTTCCACTGGCCATTGTGATGTTTTGCTAGGCTCTCTACAAACCAAGACCCGGCATTGTGCCGGGTCTGGTCATATTGGGTGCCGGGGTTGCACAAGCCCACTATCAAGCGAATCGTCATGCTGCGCAAGCCCAGTAAATAAAGCGATTACTCGCTGTCAGCTTCGTCCGAGCTGTCACCTGAGGCTGCCGCGCCACCTTTAGGTGGTGTTACTGAGGCAACGGCCAGGTCGTGGTCTGCGCCTAGGCTTAATGCAACCGAGGTTACGCCTTTAGGAAGCGTCAGGTCAGATAGGTGAACGATTGCGCCCACTTCGACATCGGCCATGTCGACCTCAATAAACTCAGGGATGTCTTTGGGTAGGCACGATACTTCGATTTCAGTCATCTGGTGTTGAACCATGCCGCCACCAATTTTGACGCCTTTGCAGGTGTCTTCGTTGGTAAAGTGCAGGGGCACCTGTACTTTAATGGCTTCACCCGCCACAACGCGCAAGAAATCTAAGTGCACCACTTTGTTGGTGGCAGGGTGGCGCTGCAGGTCTTTCAGTACCGCACTTTCGGTGTGATCACCAAAATTCAAGGTCAAAACGTGGCTATAAAACGCCTCGTTTTCCAGTGACTTTTCGATGTCTTTTGATACAACCGATACGCTTACTGGGTCTTTGTGACCGCCGTAAACAACACCGGGTACAAGGTTCTCTAGGCGACGTAGGCGGCGGCTCGCACCTTTCCCTATATCGCTTCGAGCAGATACTGCTACTTCAAATTGATCAGACATAGTCTTCTCCTTCATAAACTTCTTAAGTACCTGCGACCGATACGAAAGAAGGGCTCAAAATACGCTGTTACTCGAACAGCGCGCTAATCGATTCTTCATTGCTGACTCGACGCATGGATTCTGCGAGCAAGTCAGCGATGGTTAGCTGGCGAATTTTGCCAAGGGCTTTGGCGTCGTCCGTCAACGGTATGGTGTCGGTCACAATCAACTCGTCTAGGCTGGAATTTCGCAGATTCTCGATTGCCTTGCCCGACAAAACGGCGTGTGTGCAGTAAGCGACTACCTTGATGGCGCCACGCTCTTTTAGCGCATCAGCGGCCTTGCAAAGCGTTCCTGCTGTGTCGACCATGTCATCAACCAGCAAGCAGGTGCGGCCTTCTACATTGCCGATTAGGTTCATGACTTGTGCTTCATTGGCTTGGGGGCGACGCTTATCGATAATGGCGAGATCCGCATCTCCTAACTGTTTGGCGATAGCGCGCGCACGCACAACACCGCCAATGTCCGGCGACACCACAATCAAATCTTTGTAGCCGCAAGCAACAATATCGCTGTTAAGTACCGGCGAGGCGTAAATATTGTCAACGGGGCAGGCAAAAAAGCCCTGTATTTGCTCCGCGTGAAGATCGACGGTAAGCACGCGGTCCACGCCAACGTTGACGATCATGTCGGCAACCACTTTGGCTGAGATAGGTACGCGAGCAGACCGTACGCGTCGGTCTTGACGGGCGTAGCCGAAATAAGGAACGACCGCGGTGATCCGTGCCGCCGACGCTCGACGCAGTGCGTCGATCATAACGACCAATTCCATCAGATTGTCGTTGGTCGGCGCGCAAGTGGGTTGTAGTATAAACACATCTTTGCCGCGCACATTTTCGTTGAGCTCGACGGCGATTTCGCCATCACTGAAGCTGCTAACTGTGGCATTTCCAAGAGATAAATACAGGCGGCTTGCAACCTTACGGGCAAGATCTAAATTCGCGTTGCCCGCAAAAACCATCATTCTAGTGGACACGTTGCTTCCTCTGGGTGCTGATTGGGCGATGATGAGTTCGCACAAAAATGGCTGGGGTGGGAGGATTCGAACCTCCGAATGCCGGGATCAAAACCCGGTGCCTTGCCGCTTGGCGACACCCCAGTTATTCGTTTATTTCAGTGCAGTAACGATGGGTGACTGGTTCACACCCTGTGCCACAAAGGCCCGACTGCCTGCTGGAACTTGCTGCGCTATTTTAGCCGCTTGTGCCCTAGATTGACACTCTAAAAATACACAACTTCCGGTTCCAGTGAGCCGCGGCGTTCCATATTGGCCAAGCCATTCAGCGACAGCTTTGACCTCTGGAAACTTCTGGAAGACAACGCTTTCGCAGTCGTTCCGATACCGCCCCTCAAAAAAGGTCGCTATTGTGATGGCGGGCGTGTCTCGTGTCAATTCCTTAGTTTGAAAAATTTCAGCGGTCGCAATCGAAACTTGGGGCTTTACTACCAAAAATACCTTTTCTGGCAAGTTGACTGAGGTTAGGTGTTCGCCAATACCCTCAGCCCAGGCGCTGTGGCCGTGCACAAAAACAGGAATGTCTGCGCCTAATTCGCGACCAATCTTCGCCAATGTGTCGGCTGTTAAGTCCAGTTTCCAAAGTTTGTTGAGTACCAAAAGCACACTTGCAGCATTCGAGCTGCCCCCGCCAAGGCCTGCTCCGTCCGGGATGTGTTTATCGATTTCGATGTGCGCTCCCAGGTCGAGCTTGTCAGTGTGGGCCCGCAAGGCGAGAGCTGCTTTAACGGCAAGATTGCGCTCGGGTGCGAGCGGTATCTTGGGACAAGTCAGAGTAATCTCAGCTGATTGGTTCGCTCTAATGCGAATGTCATCGCCCCAATCAAGTAGTTGAAACACCGTTTGTAGGTTGTGATAGCCGTCGCTGCGTTGGCCGGTAATGTGCAAAAACAAATTGAGTTTGGCGGGCGATACACCCTCGAATGCAGTCTCGTTTGCGGTCATTTTTGCGGCGTCCAACGCACAATGAATATTTTTAGGGTGTTGCCACTCTTATGCGATAGGCGAAGTTTTTGGGGCAAGCGGACACCGTGTTGTTCTTGCCACGCGCTAACCTCTAAACGCCAGTCTGGTGTTTGGGTCTGGGCAGCGTCGTTACCCAGTAGCCAGTCGGGAAGCAAGTGTATGGGTAGCAATACGTCATCGTCCAATTCGAGATTACCCTGATCTAGCCAAAGTCTACTGTCGCCGTTCTTGGTGCTCATATCGCAATAACGCAGATTGCAGTCTATGCGACTTTTGCCAATGCCAAAGGCGCCGCTAAGCTCTCCACTTAGCAAGCCCGGCGTATAGTCAAAATGGGCATAGCCCGAGCCCGATTCTTGCGGGCCAGAAAAGGCAATTTTGGTGTCCATTGACCAGCGGGTAGCATCTGTGGCTGCGGGTGTTATGGGTTGCTGGGCGCAAGCACTCAGCCATAGCGTCAACAGAGCAGTGAGGAGCTTGCGCATTATTGGGTGGCGAGCAATGCAGGTTGCAGACGTTTCAGTGTGTCAATCAGCGCCTGATGTTGCGGAGCCGCCTCTATGGCAGCCGTCCACAATTTGGTTGCCTCTTCGGCTTTGCCCATCGCCATCAGTACTTCGCCGAGATGGGCGGCGATTTCGGGGTCTTCCATTTGTTGGTAGGCTAATTGTAGCTGTTGCTCTGCCTCCTGCAGGCGGCCAAGTTTGAACAAAACCCAGCCCATTGAGTCGAGGATGGCCGGCTCGCCCGGCGCCAGCTCAAGCGCCTT
This sequence comes from Aequoribacter sp., assembly GCF_965659035.1. NCBI lineage: Bacteria > Pseudomonadati > Pseudomonadota > Gammaproteobacteria > Cellvibrionales > Halieaceae > Aequoribacter > Aequoribacter sp. The sequence goes on from NZ_CBFHWH010000083.1 coordinate 6,499, forward strand.
TGAAATCAGTTCGAAGGCTTCTTCGTAGCGATCGGTTTGATCCGCTAAGGTATAGCCCAGTGCATTCAGCACAGTCGCGTTGTTCGGGCTGATCGACAAAATGATGCGAAGGTCCGCCTCTAGCTGGGCCAAATTCCCCAGCCGTTGGGCGGCCATTGCTCGGGCGTAGCGCAATGACTCGGAGTTGGGATATACCGTTAGCGCTTTGTTGAGAAGCTCCACGGTTGCTTTGTCTTCCTCGGCCGTGCTGAGGACCTGGGCTTCGAGCGCGAACAGTTGTTCGCCTCGGCGAGGGAAACGAGTGCGTTGGTTTTCTAAATAGGCATGCAACTCTTCGAGCTGGTTTGTTTGCAGCAACATGGCGGCCACGCGGCGGCTGGCGATTAAAAAGTGCTGGCCATCGCCTACTTGCTGGTAGTGATCCATCGCGGCTTGTAATGCGCCTTCTTGCTGGGCTATTTCGCCCAAATAATAGTGGGCTTCATCGATAAGTTGCTCTAGGGCCAGGCACTGGCGCAGGTAGGCTTTGGCGGCAAGAAAGTCATTAAGCTCTTTGTTTAGCAGCGCCAAGGCCATTAGGTACTCCCCTTTACGAGGGTGGTCGGCCGACAAAATTTCGTATTGCGTGCGGGCCGCCGATACGTCGGTGCCCGCCAGTAATTGCGCATAGTGTTGGCGCAGCGCTTCGTTATTAGGATTGGTTTTTACCGCTTGGGCCAGCCCTTCGAGCGGGCTCTCGTGTTTAAGACTCAGTTGCAGGCGGGCCTGTAGCATAAGGGCTTGAATGTTTTGGGGTTCAGCCGCCAGTAATTCGTTTACAAAGGTCAGCGCGCGCGCGTTATCGCCATCTTCTGCGGCCATCAGTGCGCGAGCAAAGGTCAAGGAGCGCTCTTGTGAGCCATCGAGAGTGGCATCGATACGTTGTTTTAGAATTTCACGTTCGGGAGAACTTAGGTCGGGGTAGGCTCTTGCTAGCATGCCGAAGTCAACGATTGCACCTTCTTGTGCAGCGTCGTAAAAATAGTCAAAGGCTGTAGCCCCGGCTCCACGTCGCAGTGCTAAGATGCCCGCTAGGCGTCCCGCCTCGGGGTTGTTTGGCTCCTGCTCCAGCCAGCGTTTTACCAGCTCAGATACGGCAGATTCGTCACCCAAGAATTGCGCTATGCGAGTGGCGCGCGCTGAAACCTCTACGTCATCAACTTGTTTTGCTAGGTCTTGGTATAGGCGTAAAGCTTGCCGGTAGTCGCCTTGGCGTAAGGCAAACTCAGCGAGCAAAAAATCATACACCAGCTCATCGGGTATAGGGACTTCCCGACGAATGATTTGAGGTTCTATCGCACTTACGGTATCTGCAGTCGCTGCAGCAATCGGCTGCTGTACGGGCGCCGAACTGCAGGCGGATAATAGGCCTGCTAACACTGTGACAGAGATAATTCGTCTCATCGCCGATTCTCGATACGTTTTGGTCAATAATGCCACAATAATAGGGTAATCCCTAGGCTGTGTCCCACGTTCGTAGGGCAGAGTACGAAGGAATTTGTGATAGACTTGCGCGCTGTTGCAATGTCGCTGTGTACGAGTAGATCAGATGTCCGTGTTGTTGATCGGTTTAAACCACAATTCCGCCGCCGTTTCGGTGCGCGAGCGTGTGGCGTTTGGTCCTGACCAGCTTTCGGACGCGGTGCAGCAGTTGGCGTCTTTACAAGACAGCGAAGCCAGCATTCTATCCACGTGCAATCGCACGGAATTGCTGCTGGCACGCGATTCGGAGTCGCCGCTTGAGCCGGAGGCCGTGATCCAGTGGCTGCACGAGTACCACCAGTTGCCGGCTGGTGAGCTTGAAGGCCATCTTTATTCGCACACGGATGTCGATGCGGTGGGGCATATCATGCAGGTTGCCGCAGGCTTGGATTCCCTCGTACTTGGCGAGCCGCAAATTTTGGGTCAGCTGAAATCGGCCTATGCCCTGGCGCGTGAATGTGGCACGGTGGGTGCGGTGCTTAATAGGCTGTATCAGCGCGTATTCGCTGCTGCTAAACGCGTGCGCACCGAGACCGCGATTGGTGAAAACCCTGTGTCCGTCGCCTACGCTGCAGTCGATTTGGCGGGCCGCATCTATGAGTCTATGGCCAGTGTCAATGTGTTGCTAGTTGGCGCCGGTGAAACCATAGAGTTAGTGGGTACTCACCTGCGTCAAGCGGGCGTAAATCGGATGCTCATTGCCAATCGAAGCCTCGATCGCGGTCTAAGTTTAGCCAAGCAATTAGGTGCAGAGGCCTGTGTCTTGGGCGATTTGCCTGAGGTTTTACCACAAGTCGATATTGTCGTGTCATCGACGGCAAGCCAATTGCCGATTATCGGTAAAGGTTTGGTCGAGACGGCGTTGCGGAAACGGCGTCATGAGCCTATGTTATTCGTTGACATCGCGGTGCCTCGCGATGTGGAATCCGAGGTTGCCGAACTGCACGATGTGTACCTGTATACGGTAGACGATTTGCGCGATATTGTTGACCAAAATAGGGCGCAACGTGAAACAGAAGCGAATAAAGCTCGCGAAATTCTTAATCAAGAACTGCTGCTTTATACTCGCAGTCGACGAGCCGATGCGTCAAAGCCATGGATTAAATATTACCGCGATCAGGCTGTTGCACTGACCGATTTAGAGCTTGAACGGGCTCGAAAAGAGCTTAGCGCAGGCGCCGACCCTGA
>NZ_CBFHWH010000084.1:0-4091 GCF_965659035.1 Aequoribacter sp.
CGGCTAGCGGTCCCACAAACTCAGTTTGGCGTGCTCGCTGCACCATCCATCGTATCTACACCGAATTCATTCTTGCGCTGTCGTACAATGCGACGTCGCGAAAAGCTTTGCCCCCGAAGGTTAACTATGTTGAAAAAATGGCTAAAACGTCTTGCTCCCATTCTGATAATTGCAGTTGCTTTTGCAATATTCGCAACACTGCAAGCGAACAAACCGATGCCAGAGAAAAAAGAAGCTCAGGCCAGAGTTTTACAGGTCTACACCACACCTGCGGCCTTGGAGTCGACCTTCTTCGATGTCTATGCCCAGGGCGAAGTCAAAGCACGCACAGCCATCAATTTGGCCGCGCAAGTGGGCGGCCGAGTTGAGTGGGTATCTAATCAGTTCATCCCGGGCGGCTTCGTTCGGGCCGGCGAACCCATACTGCGACTTGAAGCCATAGATTACCAGCTGGCGCTAAACCAAGCGGAAGCGTCACTGGCCAACGCTACAGTGTTATTAGAAAAAGCTGAAGCCGATGCGGATGTCGCCCGCAAACAACTGGTAGGGGTTAAAAACCCATCACCCTTGGCTCTGAAAATTCCACAAGTGAAGGAAGCCAAGGCGTCGGTCAAAGCGGCGCAGGCATCAGTAGAACGCGCTCGTTTAAATTTGGAGCGCACCGCGGTAAGCCTACCCTACGACGCACGTATTACTGGCGTCAATGTGCAGGTGGGCCAGGTTATCGCTGCCGGTCAAGCATTGGCAGCGGCATTTTCCATCGATGAAGTCATGGTAAGACTTGCATTGAAGCAAGAGGCGCTCGGCTCACTGGGCTTACCCATCGGCTTCGTTGCTGAAGCCAACAACGAACCCTCAGTCACCTTCTCAACCGAGATTGCCGGTACAGGCTATCAATGGACAGGTAAACTTACCCACATAGAAGCCAATATCGATCAGGCGACCCGTATGGTGCATGCCACCGCAACCCTTAAAAACCCGTACGATAAGGCGAACACCAGTAAGGGTATGCCGATGGCGGTGGGGCTGTATGTCGATGCTCACATTCAAGGCCGTCAAGTTGACCAAATGATCTCGATCCCACGCTCGGCACTCAGGCCCGGGAACCGCGTATTTATTATCGAGAACGAGACGCTTCAGGTGGCAGATGTTATGGTCGCTCATGCGAATGAAGACAAGGCCTACATCAGCAACGGATTGTCAGCCGGCTCACAAATCATCACCTCACCTATTCGTAACCCCATTGCGGGCATGGCAATTACCTCGATCGAGCCCGGCGTAACAGCTGAAGCGGAGTCTACGCAATGAAGACGCTAATCGCGTGGTGGACACGCAACCCCGTCGCCGCCAATCTACTGATGGCAGGCATATTAATCGCGGGCTGGCTTGGCTTTAACAACATGGAGCGCGAAGTCTTTCCCGTTGTGAAAGTGAATCAAGCGACCGTCGAAGTTTCGTGGCGAGGTGCCAGCGCACAAGATGTTGAAGAGCAAGTTATTGCGCGCATCGAAGAAGCCCTAGAAGATTTGGATAGCGTTTACCGAGTCTATGCGACCGCGTACGAGGGCTATGCCAATGTACGCGTTGCGACTTACCCCTACGTTGAAATCGAAACTTTTGTTAACGACGTAAAGAACGCGGTCGACTCGGTGACTTCCTTCCCGCGCGACATCGAAAACCCTAGAGTTAAGCGCTTAGAATTCCGCGAAGAAATGATCCGAGTCGCGCTCTACGGCGACCGCAGTGAGCGCGAGCTGACGCGGCTTGCCGAGGAGCTGCGGCAAGAGCTGGCCGCTCTACCTTACACCTCGCTCGTTGAACTGTTCGGAGCTCGCAATGAAGAAGTCACCATAGAGATTTCTGAATCGGCCCTAAGAGAGTATGACTTAACCTTCAGTGAGGTTGCCAACGCCATTCGCAGCTCGTCGTTGAATACCTCTTCCGGCAGTGTTCGCACCGATGTCGGCACATTTAGTATTAAAACCCGGAACCTTGCCGACACTGCCGATGACTTCGGCAATGTCATCATCCGCCAAACTCCTGACTTCGGCACGGTACTCCTAAAAGACGTTGCAACGATCATTGATGGCTTTGAAGAGAACGAGTTACTCGCGACTGTGAACGGCCAGCCCACTGTACTTCTGCAGGTTAAGGCGACAGAACAAATGCAGGTGGTCAAAGCCAGTGATGCGGTGACATCGTGGGTGGAGATGCGCCGCAAGACCTTACCCGAAGGCTTGGATCTAATGATCTGGTTTGACACAGCCGACATCTACAAAAGCCGCATGGAGACTATTGGCAGCTCCGCTTACATGGGTTTGATATTGGTCTTTGTGATATTAATAGCGACCCTGAGACCCCGCGTTGCCCTGTGGGTAACTGGGGGTATCGCAGTCGCCTTCATGGGGACCTTCGCCTTTTTACCCTCGGCCGATGTCTCGTTCAACGTGATATCAACCTTTGCCTTCTTGCTGGTGCTAGGAATTGTGGTGGACGATGCGATTGTAGTCGGTGAAAGTATTCACGCTCACAGCGAGGCCAGCGGGGGAGGCGATAATGCGGCGATCAACGGCACATATGCGGTCTCTAAACCCGTAATTTTTGCGGTACTCACCACCATCCTCGCCTTCGCCCCATGGTTTTTCGTGTCTGGCGAAACAGCTCAGATCACACGCCAGCTGTCCATTGTGATCACTTTAGCGCTGACCTTCAGCTTAATTGAAGTGTTTTTAATTTTGCCGTCTCATCTGCGCAATCTAAAACCTAGGGATACGACCAAGTGGTTTGCGAAGTACCAAACGAAAATCGAGCATGCCATCGTCAGCTTCGCTAACGTGCAATATCGAGCCATTATCGAAACCGCGATTAAACATCGCTATATCACCCTATCATTCTTCGTTGGCTTATTTATCGTCAGCATTGGCGTCTTCAGCAGCGGCTGGGTCAAATTTAACTTCATGCCTCAGGTAGAAAATGAGCAGATCTACGTTAGTGTAGACCTACCCGCCGGCACTCCTTGGGAGCGCTCACTCGAAGTTTTGGAGCAGCTTCAGGATGCGGAGCGGCGCCTTGTCAAGGAAGTCGAGACGCAGGGGGCCGCTAATGGTGAAGAAGTTCAGTTAATCGAAGGCTGGTATACGCGCTCTCGATGGGACAACGTACTGGCGATTATTCGTCTTGCCCCACCCGAAACACGTGCCCTATCAGCACGCGAAGCCGCCGAGCGTTTTCAAGAGTTGGTCGGCGATGTTCCCGATGCCGAAGCGATTTCGGTGAACTATACCCTGAACGATGGCAATCCGCGCGTGACCTACATGCTACGCGGCAACGACTTGGAAACTTTGCGATCCGCGAGTCTGGACATTCAATCACAACTTAGAACCTATCAAGACGCCTTCTTCATTCGCGACAGCCAGCGTGGCGAACGCGAAGAAATTCGCCTGACCTTAAAACCTACCGCGACAGCAATGGGTTTAACCCTTGCAGAAGTTTCTCGTCAGGTACGGCAAGCGTATTACGGCGAGGAGATCCAGCGGTTACCACGTGAGATTGGCGACGTCAGAGTTATGGTGAAATACCCAAAAGCGCTGCGCGAAAACTTGGCGTCACTGGACGAGTTTCGTATTCGCACGCCTCGTGGTGATAGCGTTCCTCTCGCATCCGTTGCCGAATTTGAGGTGGGTGCTGGCGTTCAGCGCATTGAACGCCGAGACGGTCAGCGTGTGATTTATGTCTCAGCCGACGTGACCGCTGATGCCATGAGCACTATTGGCAAAGACATGCGCGAAAATTTCATTCCTGCCCTGGAACCAAAGTACCCCACCGTAAAATTTGGTCAAGGCGGCTCACAGGAGGAAGAAGCCGAATTCTTGGGTGAAATCCAAGCCCTGTATATTGTGGCAATGTTCATGATGTATGCGTTAATCGCCGTAGCGTTCAGAAGTTACTGGTTACCCATGCTGATTATGACGGCGATACCTTTCGGGTTTATGGGAGCCATTTACGGTCATTTGCTGTTTGGTATTCCCTTAGCACTGTTCTCGTACTTTGGCATAGGCGCCGCAGCCGGCGTTGTGGTTAATGACAACCTG
>NZ_CBFHWH010000084.1:4190-5623 GCF_965659035.1 Aequoribacter sp.
GCGCTTTATATGATTGGTGACGACTGGCGCAACCGAGCTAAAAAAGTGAAGCAGCTTGCGGTCGAGACGTATACGGATGACTCAACTAAGGCAGAGTAAGCAAATAACACACAACGAATTGCGAGCTGTCACACCTTAAATCGATGCCCGGCGCGCCGGGCACCGGCACTTTACACAGATAGAGTTTGGAGAGCCCACTTCCTCCACAGCGTGTGAATAGGTGCGCGTTGACATCACCTTGGTGCCTCGAGGATATCTCGTATCCGTTCATCGATCGCCACGTCCTCTGTAGGCGGCATGAATACTTGGGTCATGATAACGCCAACTTGTTGTTGCTCAGGATCAATCCAATAACGAGTTCCTTCGTACCCACCTCCTGTCCACAGCCCTGCTCGACTGAATGAGCCATCCGCGCGAAGTCCACTTGAGATCCAGAGGGTATAACCCATCGCGCCCCACTCATTTTTATTAATCTGTGCGCTGGTCATTGCAGTCAAAGAATCTGGATCTAGCAGCGGCCTAAGATTGTTCAGCGTGGGGAAAAACACGACACGAAGAAATTTTGCGAACCCCGGTGCCGTAGCGACAAGCCCCTCACCTCCCAGAAAGAGCGTCGTATCCGGACCGTAAGGTGGTTGCTCGCCACCAAAGATGTCAAGTTCTCGGTCTCTAGCCAGCCTTAAGGTGCCATCTCGCCCCGAGGTTCTGGGCGGCAGCTCGACGTTCTTGGGTAACATAAAGGAAAGCCCCTCTATGCTGTAGGGGTTTGTTATTCTCTGTTCCAAAAGTGTTTGAAGGGACTTACCACTCGCGCGCTCGAGCAAAAAACCTAAAACGCTTGTGTTTAGCCCATAATAATAATTGTCACTGGGCTGCTGGATCAGGGGTAATGTCGAAATTCTAGCCAACCAATCATCAGCGCTCTTTGCCAAGGGAAGGTTCAACTGAGCTAGTGCCTCGTCGAGGCATGGTATACCGGTTGTTGCGTAATAAAAGCCCGCGGTGTGTAACATAAGGTCACGAATGGTCATCGGTCGCAACAAAGGTAACAGCTCAAAATCGCAGGCATCAGTCGCTGTGTTATTTGCATCACTACCAAGCACGAAGCCTGAGGCCGATGCTTCAGTCATTGTCCCCCCTGAGCGAGGAACCGCAACTCGCAGGCCAGCTAATTCTGGCAGATAAGATATAACCTCATCCTCAAGGCTAATTACGCCGTCTTCGACAAGATCCAGGGTTAGAACAGTTGTAACTAATTTTGTCATCGACCAAATTCGCATCCAATCATCGACTTTGGGCGTCTGTGTTGGCGCAAAAAAAGCATCGCTAGCAACTGATTCAGAGACAAGCACTTCGCCTGAAGCCGTCTCGCTGTAGGCCAGCAGGAAAGGATAGGTCTTTTTGCCGATTACCTCATCTTTGAGTACTTTATT
>NZ_CBFHWH010000084.1:5632-9140 GCF_965659035.1 Aequoribacter sp.
ACCTGAAGCCGTCTCGCTGTAGGCCAGCAGGAAAGGATAGGTCTTTTTGCCGATTACCTCATCTTTGAGTACTTTATTCGTTAGGTCTCCGGCCTGATCCTGCGATGAGCAGGCTACAATGAGAGCAGGTATCAACGCGATACCGATTACTTTCCGCAGATGACTAAGACATTTTGAGTTGATGATAGCGATCGTCATAGTTTATTTTCCTGGCCCGTTTTTTTTGCAATTGTGGGCCATGCCTGCCTCCCAAATGCTAGTCAAAAAAGCCGAAGTTTAGTTAACACAAAGAAACCCGATAATTAACCTCGCGCTCCGGCTACGCTGTATTCAGGCATTGCACAATGGCACACTTCAAACCACCTACCTTGTTACAATCGAGGCCTAGGGGCGTACTTTACCCAGTCGAAGTCGGCAAAATCCGCGAATTGATTCCCCTGACTTAGGGCAAACAAACCGAGGTAGGCTCCTGTATAGCCCTGGCTGATAAACTTGTCACCTGGCACAGAGGCCACCTCGACCCAAGTTTTCCCCTCATCTAGCGAATAGGCAAGAGCATAGGAGGACTTACCCGAGTCAATTCGAAGCTGGATTCGCCCCCGATAGTCTTTAAGCTCAAGGCTTTTAAGATCTTTCTCTTGCTCTGATCGAGCCTCTCGCACATGAACAGCAAGCTGATAACCACCGGCCCTTTGCTCTACTGTGAATCTCATATAATTATCGTCTTTCTGGAACAGAGTTATTCCTGCTTGGGAGCCTTCATGAAGCGGCTCAAATTGCATCTGAGCACTGTACTCAAAATCGGTTTCGGTTTGCCTAATACCCATCAAACTGGCTCGACCACGATTACGAGGTAACGCCTCATCAGCATAGAGTCTTAGAAAACCCTCGCGGGCTTGTAGTGAGAACAAATCGGGTTTTGGAACCCGTCTAAAGTTCCAGTCGAGTTTTAAGTCCGCTTGGTCAAAATTGTCAACAAACGTGGAAGGCTTGTTCTGGCTTGTCCCGGGAAAGGGACTGGGGTTTTGTCTTTCTACGCGACCACTCGAAGGGGCAAAAACTGGCCATGTCAGCTTTTCAGCTTTCCATTCGTAAGGCTCCTGCTCCCAAAGTACGGGGATCAAGTGCGATTCTCTACCCATGTTTGAGCGTCGAGCAATATCGTTGCGAATACCCAGGGCAACAGCAAACCAACGGCCATCTTCCAGCTCCACCAGATCGGCGTGTCCGGTGCTGTTGACCCAGTTGTCATAGCTTAGATGACGTGACGTTAAAATTGGATTGCGGCTATTGCCCATATAGGGGCCAGTAAGAGAATCGCTGGACGCGACGGTTACTGCGTGATCAAAGCTGGTACCGCCCTCGGCGATCAATAGATAGTAACGACCGTCTTTTTTGTAGATGTGCGGACCCTCTGCCCAAATCGCACCTTTTAGAGCACCGCGCCATAAAAAATAGCGTTCTCCGATCAGCTTCCATTCCGTTGGATCAAGCTGTTGCAACCAAATCTCACCCTCGCCTTGAAAGGCAGGATTTTCTGGGGCGTGATTACCCACATACCAAACCGTTCCGTCACTCTCGAAAAACAAATCAGGGTCGATACCAGGCGCGCCCTTAATAACATGCGGTTGTGACCAAGGACCCGCCGGATCATCCGCTGTGATCACAAAATTGACCATTTGAGTCGGCACACCGGGCTCAGGAGGAGAATAAACATTAGTCGTGATGATGTAGTAGCGATCGTTATGACAGCGGATTGAGGGCGCATGGATACCGCCGTCAGACTGAACGTCCACTAAATTCACTGCTGAACTAGCTTGGTCCGGGCGATGCAATCCATAGCCGATAAGTTCCCAATTGATTAGATCTTTGCTGTGGTGAATGGGTAACCCAGGGAAATATTCAAACGAGGAGTTTACGACATAAAAATCTTCACCCTTTCGGCAAATACTTGGGTCTGGATAGCCGCCGCGTAAAATCGGGTTGGTGAACCCGGCATCGCTGGCATTCACAGCTCCATTCAGCGTTGTACTCAAAAATGCCATTAACAAGTACCTGATCCGTTTTGAGCCGCGCGTTTTACGGTTTTTCATTATCGCCATTTTCAGCATTGCGTTACCTCGATTGCTTACACCAACGATTGAACTGGAAACCCATGATCGACCAGTTCGTCATAGGCAGATTGATTTAACCGATAGAAAGTGGCCGCTCGATGAGCCACACCTGTCTGTTTTTCATCACACGGTAGTAAAAGACCTGACCGCAATACCTTGCGTCTGAAATTTCCCTTATCCAGCTGCACACCAAGGACTGCCTCATAAAGATTCTGCAGATCCAGCAGCGTGAATTTTTGCGGTAACAGCTTGAGCCCAATTGGCCGGTATCTAACTTCTCGGCGCAGATGTGTTAGAGCCTCTGCCAAAATTTCATTGTGGTCATAAACCAGCTCACTGACCTCGCCGATCGTGTGCCAATTGACGTCTTCTTCTTGAGTCACTAACTGATAACTGTCTGCACTGACGAGCGCGTAATAGGCAACTGTTATCACGCGCTCACCCGGGAAACGGTCGACTTTGCCAAATGTTTTCAACTGCTCGAGATAGAGATCAGCAATCCCTGTAAGCTCTTTTAGCAACCTTGATGCAGCGCTGCGCAGATGTTCGTCGTAGCGGATCCAACCGCCAGGCAAAGCCCACTTTCCCTCATGTCTGGGATCGCGCTGACGCACCAACAAGACCTTTAACTGCTTATGGTCCAGACCAAAAATAACGTTGTCTATAGACAGCGCTTGGATCTCATTCCATGAGCTACTGGGGCGATTCAATTGTGCAGAGTTTTTTAAAGGCATAAGTGGCACGAGCCACCCAGATAATTATAGTCAATTTAACTATAAGTTAGCGTGTTTAAGATTTGTAGGCAAGCGTTAATTTTCAGTCCTCAGGCTAACAGGCTAACTCTGCTCTGGGTGTCAGTTGCTAGCTGCGGACCTTTCAACCTCATAAAACATGACGAATAATCCCTATCATTGCTCGTAAAATAAGTTACAGTGTCGGCAGTTGCTCTTCAGCAATGGCGAAGCCAGAAAAGAGGTTTACGTGGATAACAAAGTCACTATTCGATCATTTATTCAGAAATCGAACTGGTTTAATGACATTCCCGAATATCTGCTCGATGAGCTTGTCAGTGTATCGAAAATCATTGAGCTGCCAGCCAATTATTATGTTTGGACACTTGGAGAGCAAACCTCATCGGTCTACGGCGTACTGTCAGGGTGCGTGCGAACCGCCATTTCGAGCACTATGGGACATGAATTTGCCATTAATGATTGCGATATGGGAGCCTGGCTAGGTGCGCCTTGCTTAGTCACTGACGGTGGCCGGGTTATAGAAGCAAAAACCCTGACAGCGACATCATTAATCGTTATCCGTCGCCAATATATGCTGTCACTTGCAGACAGATGGCCCCTGCTTTACCGAAATCTCATGCGCCACAATGTGGAGGAGAGCCG
>NZ_CBFHWH010000085.1:0-8892 GCF_965659035.1 Aequoribacter sp.
AGTCGGTAATTGGCCGGCACTTGAACGTGGTGTTGCGTCTAAAAACCCGTGCGGAGGCCGAATTGGCGCTCCGCATGGGTTGTGCAAGGTTATATCTAAGCTTGGCTGTCTTCTAACTGATAATGTTTGATCAGAATTTCAGCTACTTCAGGACGCGAGAACTCGGGTGGTGGCGCAATGCCATTGCCCAGCATTTCGCGAACCTTGGTGCCCGACAGCAGGATGAAATCTTCTTTTGAGTGATCTTCTGCTTCGTTCATCATGACCACTCGGCCTAACTTTGTTGAGTAAGCGGTGTGATCAGCTTTGAAGATTTCGATTTCTAAAGCGCCCTGCGGTACCTGCTCGTCAAAAATAGTCTGTGCGTCGAAGGCACCGTAGTAGTCGCCTACGCCGGCATGGTCACGACCTACAATAAGGTGAGTGGCACCCATGTTCTGGCGGAAGACTGCGTGCAGTACTGCTTCACGAGGACCGGCGTATAGCATATCAAAGCCATAACCTGACACCATCACACTGTTAGCCGGAAAATACACATCGACCATTTTGCGAATGCAAGCATCGCGCACATCCGCTGGGATATCGCCTGCCTTTAATTTGCCCAGCAGCATGTGAACAACGCAGCCATCGGCTTCTAAGCGCTCCATGGCCATACGGCACAGCTCTTCGTGAGCGCGGTGCATGGGGTTACGCGTTTGGAAGGCGACTACGATTTCCCAACCACGTTGTTTGATTTCGTCGCGAATTTCGCGTGCTGTTTGGAAGGTCTCCGGGAAATCGGTTTTGAAGTAACTGTAGCTTAAAACTTGGATAGCGCCCGATAGCAAGGTGTTGCCCAAATTCAAGAAGGTGGCCACACCCGGGTGATTGGGATCTAGGGTGCCGAAAATCTGCTGGGCCATTGTTTCTAGCTGCTCGGTCGATACCGCTTCGACAGTCTCGACGATCATGGTAGCCATGATCGGGTTGCCCGCGGTGTTTGGATCGCGCAGGGCAATTTCGTCGCCGACTTTGATACTGTCAGCGTCATTGGTCAGGTTAAGCACAGGCACGGGCCAGAATAAACCCGATTTGGTGTGCATGGTTTCGGCAACGCTTAGGGCGTCTTCCAAATTCATGTAGCCGGTGAGTGGGTTAAAGTAGCCCGCACCGAGCATGACGGCGTTTGCCGCTGCAGCAGAATTTAACAACAAAGACGGCAGGGTTTCGGCCCGTTTTAGAGCGTCTTTACGATCTTGTGCGTTGTCGACGTAAAGGTTGTTTAATGTGGTTGAGCCATGGGGCTTTATCATGTTCTAGTCCTTTTATTCGCTAATCAGGCCGTGTTGAACTAAGTAGTCGATGATGATCGCGACTTCTTGATCGAGTGGTGTGGTGTCGGTGTGTAAGTGGATTTCTGGCTTCTCGGGTGCTTCATACGGTGAATCGATACCCGTAAAGTTTTTGATTTCGCCGGCGCGAGCTTTGACATAAAGGCCCTTAGGATCGCGGTTCTCTGCCTCAGATAGAGAGCAGTCTACGAAGATTTCTATGAAGGGCATGTTCGACTCTTCGTGCAAACGACGCACTTGGTCTCTGTCTTCACGGAAAGGGCTGATAAAGCTTGATAGCGTAATAAGGCCCGCGTCGACAAACAGCTTAGAGACCTCGCCAATGCGGCGGATATTTTCGGTACGATCTTCGTCCGAGAACCCCAAGTTTTTGTTAATGCCCATGCGAATATTGTCGCCATCCAGCCGATAGCTCAGTTTTCCTCGCTCGAACAACGCTTCTTCAAGTGCAACAGCAATGGTGCTTTTACCGCTACCTGACAAGCCAGTAAACCACAGTGTTGCACCTTTTTGATTCAGTAAACGGTTACGATCTTCGGTTGTGATTTGGCCATGATGCCAATGCACGTTGGTTGCTTTTTGTTCTACCATGACGACATCCTTCTTGTGTTTTTGAATGTGTGCATGTTACGCAAAGTAATCAACTTAAAAAAACGGTTTTTTTAAGTTGATTAACCAGTTTAGTTGGTAGAAAGTGTCGGTAATTGAAACGACAGGTTGGCGCATGAAGCTCACATTAAAGCAACTCCAAGTGTTCTTGGCGGTGGCGCAACACAAAAATACGGCCATGGCGGCTCAGGCTTTGCACTTGTCTCAGTCTGCAGTGAGTGCGTCACTGAATACACTCGAACAGCACTATCAAGTGCAATTGTTTGACCGGGTGGGCAAGCGACTCGAATTGAATACGTTGGGGCAGGCGGTGCGCGTGCACGCAGAGCAATTGCTGGGTCAAGCTGAGGCATTAGAATCGGATCTGGCAGGTTATAAAGATTTGGGGCATTTGCGCATTGGGGCGAGTTACACTATCGCTAACCACATGGCGATTAATTACTTCAGTGACTACCTTGCCCAATTTCCCGAGGCAAAAATTGATTTGATCTCGGCGAACTCGCCCGACATTGTCACAAAATTACTGAACTACGAAATTGATATAGCGATGATCGAAGCGCGCTCGCCGCATTCAGATCTGGTGTTGGAACCTTGGGTAGAAGACGAATTGGTGGTGTTTTGCAGTGCGAATCACCCACTAGCTCAAACGGGGCGGCTGAGTGAGACCGCCATTCTAAAAGAGCGCTGGATCTTGCGGGAGCCCGATTCAGGCGCTCGGCAATTTTTTAATCGCAGCTTCGCTCATTTGATTAACGAAATGCCGATTTATTTACAGTTCCGGCACAATGAGCAGATCAAAAAAGCGGTGGAATCCGGGCTGGGTATTGGTTGTTTGTCTGAAAAAGTACTGGGTCCAAATTTAGAGTCAGGCAATCTGGTGCCTTTGTCGCTGCCGACTGGGATCAACCTTAAACGTCGGTTTTACCTGGCGACATTAAAAGATCGTTACCAATCATCCGGCGCTAACTATTGGTTGCGCTTGTGCGCTGCGGCTTAGCTTAAAAGTACCAGGCAAATTGGACCTGTAGTTGTAGGTCCATTCTGGGTTGATCTAAAAGGCCTGTGTACTCGCGACCGCCTTTGCCTAGGGGCCAAAGAAACGTCACATTCAGACGTGTGTTTTCGCTGCTATCTAGCGTGTTTTGCCAGTACAGCAAACCGCTGTGGTCGTTCAAGTTTAGAATGTGTGATATCTGGCTTTGCCATAGTGGGTGAGGCATAAAACTCACCCCGATGGCACTGTAGTCGCGGCCCAACGTATACAGCTCACCGTCCTGCAAGCGTTGAGTTAATTCAGGATTGTTGACGAAATCGAGCGGTGAGGTCGGTGTTCGCTTAAACCCAAAACCGTTGTGAAAGTATTCAAGCGAGATGCTCGCAGGCGCATTTAACCAAGTGAACCAATGCTGGAAATTGACCACTCCAGACACTACGTTTCCTTCGCTGCTGGTGTCTTGCGAGAGGATATCGCCACTGAGCAGCGCACCGCCGATCGGGATATTCCAGCCCAAAGCCACTTGGGTTTGATCTTTGTGCCGGGCAAAGGTGGCCGTCCAGTCAAAGCTATCGCCCATATGAAAATAACGGAAGGCATCGGAATTTCCGTCGCTTCGATCGACATGTAGCAACTGAATATCGCTGCCACTGTCCAGTACATGTTGCCAATAGAGCATGTCTATGCCCGGTTTGTATTCCGTATCAATGGCGACAGGACTGAAGGGCGCGAATACATCGACCGGATTAAAAAACAGCCCGTGCCCCCAGCTGATGCTGTCTCGACCCATAATAACGAGATTTTGCTCGGCACTGTACTTTAGGGCGAGGCGGTCAATATGCTGTCCTCGCGATTGGGCAGCGCCGTCGAATTGCCATGAGCCTTCAGCGCGTTGCGCATTGAGGCGGATGTTTTCTCCGCCATCGAAGCGCTCGCCCTGAGCAGAGAACTGTTGCTGCCCTAAATACTTAACATGGCCACTAGTATTCCAGCTAGAAGCCTGCGCGGCTCCGCACAGCAAAACGGCCAAGCTAAGAGTGAGTGTCAGATTCAATGCGGCCATCTTGCATGACAATTTGACGATGGGTGAATTGATTCACGCGGGTATCGTGCGTGGCAATAATAAACGTGGTGCCTGATTCTTGATTGAGCGTTCGAAAGAGTTCCATCAGTTGAATTGCTGTTTGACTGTCGAGGTTCGCGGTTGGTTCGTCGGCAAGCACTAAGGTCGGGCCGCTGACAATAGCGCGAGCGACCGCAACACGCTGTTGTTGACCGCCCGACAATTGGCTGGGTCGGCGATCATAGAGTCCTTCAAGTCCCACTCTATCCAGAATGGCTCGCGCCAAGGCGTCAATTTCTTGTTTTGGGCGGCCCTGCATTTCCATGATAAAAGCCACATTCTCGAGTGCGCTCAAAACGGGCACTAGGTTGTAGGACTGAAATACGAAGCCAATATGATGCAGCCGAAGTTGAGCTCTGTCGCTATCACTCATTGACGATAAGGTATGATCGCCAATAGTGATGGTGCCGCTGTCGGGTGTTGCCAATCCGCCAATGGCGTTCAATAGTGTTGTTTTACCCGAACCTGATGGGCCTGATAAGCATATAGAATCCCCCGCTTCGACCACTAGGTCTACGTGGTCGAGTCCCATGACTTGGCTGCTACCTTGTTTGAAGGTCTTACACACTTGTTCGCACACGACAGCCGCGTGATTATTGGTACTCATGTTTTCTGTAAAGCCTCTACTGGGTCGAGTCGAGCCGCACGTCTGGCCGGCCACCAGCTGGTTAGCAGTCCTAAGAGTAACACTAGAAGGTTGGTTGTGAGCCAATCCGCTACATGTACCTGTGCGCTTAAATAGGGACTGGCACCGGCCATCGCAAGACCCTCCGCCACTGAGCTGAGGTCAATGCCGTCGCCGAAGCCGAATAAGATACCCTGTGCTAGGACATTGCCGACAACTAGGCCGATGCCAATCATGACCATAGACTCCAATGTCAGCGCGGCGACCACAGATCTGGGTTTTAGACCAAGCGCTAACAGTAAGCCGATTTCGGACGTACGCTCAAAAATAGCCATGATCAAAGTGTTGACCAACGCAAAGCTCAAAGTCAAAAACACTACCGCTACAATAATAAAAACAAATCCACTCATCGTTTTCATTGAAGCGCTGAGGTATTCGTCAATTTGATCCCAGCGCAGCACTTCGATCTTGGCACCAAGAGCAGTTTGGAGAGAGTCTTGCAGGCGCTCGAGTTCGCCGATATCAGAGGTAAATAGGGCAAGTTCACTGATCTGATTTGGCACCTTTAGTAAGGTTTGAGCTTGACCGAGCGGCAGGTACACCTCGGCTTCTTCGTTTGCCGCAAAGGTGGTTTGGTAAATGCCAACAATGCGGTACCCTCGTTCTGCCAGCCCGCCGTCGCCGCTTTGCGTCATCAGCACAATACGTTTGCCGAGTTCGGTTTCGAGTTTTTCTGCCAGTTTGGCCCCGATTAAGATCCCATTGCTCTGGCTTGTGATGTCGTTACCCCCGACGACCTTGTAACCCAATCGTTGGTCTTGTGTTTCGCGCTCTGGCTCGATTCCCAACAGGGTAACGCCCTGACTGGCATATTCACTTTGGACGACTGCAGGTACTTTGATGCGTTGGAACCAGCGCGCCACGCTGGGATCGTTGAGCACGCTTTGTGTGGCTTCCGATGGAGCGCTGAAGCGGTGATCGATACTTGGGTCATCCAGATACTGCGCGGCATGAGCTTGCATGTGTCCAGGCAGATTATTGATGCCAGAATCCAGAATGCCCTGCATGAACCCTCGTGTCATGGCGACCATAAACAGCATGGCGCAGACCGCAATCGCGACCGCCGTTATCATCAAGAGACTGCGTTCCTTATTGCGCCAAAGGTTGCGCCAAGCTAATCGCGAAATCATGCGCTACCCCGTCCGGCCAGCAGCGGCAGTGCGCGCGCTTTAAGTACCGGCCAAACAGAGGCGAGGACGGCCCCAATAAAGACCAGGCTTGGCCCCGAAAATGTGGTAAACCAAGAGATCTCTGGATACATACGTGCTGACATATTGAACTTCGAGGCCATCTCTTCCATACCCTCAAACGCCAAGCCGTAGATGCTTAAATAGTAATTTAGCGCTAGGCCTCCGCCCACGCCAATGATCAATCCCAGTAGCCCCAGAAACACGGTTTCGGTGAACACTAAACGGCCGAGTTGACTAGGGGAAATCCCGAGAGCGAGCAAGGTGCCGAACTCCCTTCGTCGTTCCAATACTGCCATGAGTTGCGTGTTTAAAACGGAGAATACGATGACGACAACTAACACTACGTAGATGAAAAAGGCGCTAATAACATCGGACAGAATGGCTTGGCGAAGCCCGGGGACCAATTCGTTCCAGTCACGAATGGCGAGCTTTTGGGTGTTAACTACCGTTGATAAGCGCGCTTTGGCTTCTTCTGTTTCGCTAAAGTTGGGTAGAGCGATAGCAATCAGGTTCAGCTGGTCATCAGCGCTGAAGGTGTACTGAAATTCTGCTAAGGGCATTAAGGCGAGACCACGATTCATGTCCGTCATGCTCGTTTGGAAAATACCCACAACAGTCAGTACATTTGCTGCAAACGAGCCGTCATAGCCCGAGCCCAAAAGTGTCAGCTCGTCGCCGACCGAGACCTGAAGATTTTTGGCGAGTGTTTCGCCGATAACAATTTCGGTGCCGGTGTTAAGCCATCGGCCTCGGCTGATCGTGCCCGCGAGTAAGCCGAATTCTGCTTCTAACCTAGGCTCGACACCTAAAATTTGCGCACCGAAACTGCGGCTTTCGCTATTAAGCAGGGCGCCAGCTGCCAAGCGGGGTGCGAGTTTGATCTCTGCCCCCAGTATTGCTCTGATGTCATTGATCAGGCCTTCGGACTTGCCAATGGATTCACGCAGTTTGGGTGCGTCAAGATAGGCAGGCGTTTGCACCTGAAGGTGACCGATAAGCACGCCCAGAGTGTTATCGATCATCATTCGGTAGTTGCCGACTTGCAAGCCAATCAGAAAAATCAGGAGCGTATTACAAAACACCATAGCGCTGATGGTAAGCCACGAGCGTTTTTTGTGGCGCCACAAGTTGCGCCAGGCGAGCCGTTCTATTCGCATGCGTTAGCGCGCACTGCGAAGCTGGCCAACGGTGAAAATGTTGTCATCAATTTCAACATCAAACGCAATGCTGTTTATGGTCAGCTCGGTCCATTCGTTGGGTTTGTTCTGGTCTTGTACACGCATACGAGTTCCCACCGGACGACCGTTCATAATTTTGTGCTCAAGTGTCCGAATGGTTTTTACAAGTTGATGGTCTTGGTCCCAAAACTCTTGCTGTAGCATTAAAAAGTCGTCGCGGATGGTATAGATTTCTTTGCCCCAAACGACAGGCGCATCCTCGTGAGGGATAGAGCGAATGTGGTAAATTGTGTGTCCGCCTTCTTTACGTGTGCTAATCAACGTGTGGTCATATTCGTCGATTACGTCGGTATCTTTGGTGATATCTCGATTGGATAAGTCACTTCCCATCCAGCTTTGGGCCATCATCGATGAGGGGATTTTGATGACACGTTTAATGCGCGGTGAGTAAGACCACATATCGTCATCTAACAACAGCGTCGCGTTGCCGGCATCTTTCTTAGGTGCTTTTACAATCAAGAATGATTTATCCAAGCCCTTGGTGCGGCTGTGAATAGTCATGCTGCGTTCCCAGTCTGGGCGGTGAATGGTCATGGTCATTTCACCGTCAGATGACTCGCCGCGCCAGACTTCCATAGCGGCTTTGATAATGTCCGTGGCAGTGGGCGGGTCATCAGCCAGTGTGCAGGGTGTCAAGACTAACAACAAGAAGGCGAGAGCATTACGCATGTGATTACCTCCTAAGAATAAACTTCAGAGTGCCATGTTCATGTTGTGTCTGCAATGCTTGTTTAATTTTGGCCTTTTCAAGGTAATCAGACGCACTGTAATCGGTAAATTGAGTGTCTTTGTACGTGGTAGTACTCGCGTTGCCGCGCTAACATGTCGTCTTTGTTAAGATCATTGTCGGTTTTTACCAACATTTGCCTAAAGGTCGGGCTTCGCGCAGACATTTTTTTGAAACGAGTCGCTATGAGTGAGAATCAATCGGAAGTTTTGGCAAGAAAAGCCTGGCCTGCTTGGGCGAAATGGGTCAGAGATGTACTGTTTATCCTGTTCGTTTTTTTGGCGGTCGATGCATGGCATACACGCGACATGCTTGACGGGGATTCTGGCGCTA
This sequence comes from Aequoribacter sp., assembly GCF_965659035.1. NCBI lineage: Bacteria > Pseudomonadati > Pseudomonadota > Gammaproteobacteria > Cellvibrionales > Halieaceae > Aequoribacter > Aequoribacter sp. Next base: position 8,231 of record NZ_CBFHWH010000085.1, read on the forward strand.
TTTCTGAGCTGATCTTGGTGAGCCTAGAAGGGGATGTGACACGTATAGGCCCAGATGCCGAGCGTCCCACACTGCTCTATTTTTTTGCGCCATGGTGCAGTGTTTGCCGATTGAGTATGGGTAACTTGGAGTCCTTGAATGAGGCGACTGTGCGAGTCGTGGCCATTGCGCTTGACTACGCCAACCAAACCGAAGTCGAGCAATTTTTAAAAGATATTGATGTGCAAGTACCGACCTACTTGGGAACCAATGAGCTCAAGCAGCGTTTTGCGGTGAAAGCGTATCCCAGTTATTACGTGCTGGATGAAGACTTTGAGATACAAGGTCGTACCGTCGGTTACAGTACGACCTTGGGACTTTGGCTACGAACGCTCTAGGTCTCTTTCCCACGATACCAAATGGGTGAGGACCAAGCGCGCTCCTGAATGGTTTTTGCAAGATCTGAACGCGGTTCGACGCCTGCACGTATTGCGTCCCATGTAGACCAACGGCAGGTTGGGTTCTCGAGCACGCGCACATAGTAAAAGGCTTCTTGCGTGGGGTCGAAGTCGGGGTCGGTCCATACATTTTTCAATTCAGCTGCACCCACGTCGCCCGTGATTGAACAGTCGCTTAAATCAACGGAAGCGCCATTGTCGGGGCATCGGTTGGTGGCAGGATCT
>NZ_CBFHWH010000086.1:0-8854 GCF_965659035.1 Aequoribacter sp.
TCGACATCGATGGCGAACGAAGCGATATCGTTGTCAGGCGCACCAACTTCCAACCAACGAGCAGTTAGCGTCAGTTCACCGGCGGCACCGCTCCCCGACACAGAAACGCGGTCAGAGTAATCATCGCCTTCCCAAGGCAGCTGCGCCTTGATTTTTTGCAGCCATTCCCATTGATCGTAGGCTGCCAATTGTTCAGGCGTACAAGCGGCTTCGCTGCAATCAGTCGGCGCCGTATCCCATAGACTGCCATCGACCGTATCGTAGTAACCATCAAGCACACCCACCTGATTTGCGTACATGCGCTCTGAGTACTCGGTGGTTAACAAGCCCGCCGCCGAGCTATAGAACGTGCCACGCGCCTTTTGTGAAGCATAAATATCCATTTGCAGGAAACCGATTAAGCCCAAGGCCAAAATGAAGATGGTGACCAGCACCTCAATCAGGGTGAATCCTCGTCGGCGCATCATTTCCAGCAACCTGCGGGACTTACGATGCCCAAGTGATTCAGGGTCAGCGTTGCGCAATCAGAGTCTGCTGATGCCTGCCCACCTTGAGCGGTAGCAACAATAGTATAGGTATTGGCAGTCTGAGTTGTAAAACTGAGCTGATAAGACGCCTTAGTCGCATAATCAGCGCCCGAATAATCTTTAGGCAAGTACTGAGGATAAATATCCGTTTGGGCGAGATTACCGCGATCTGCATTATTCGCGTAAAACGTAGGGCCCACATACGTTAGATTCTTTCGGTAATAGGTCTCTAGTGCAATCGCAATACTTTGCAGAGCCACCTGCGCTTCTGAGCGTTTGGTCTCAGCCACCTGCGATTGATAGCTCGGCAAAGCCACGGCGGCCAAAATAGCCACAATCGCCACCACAATCATTAGCTCTACCAATGTGAACCCACGCCGACTTAGCACTAAAAAACCTCAATAAATGCAATATGCCTAACCTAGGCGTAGAGTGACACTGGCAAGCCTATAAATCAAGTCAAAGTGAGACCGTGTTCACAAAAAAACGATTATCAAACAGTAGGTTAGAGAGGGTTTTCTTAAGGATCGTTAAGGTTACTCGAGCTCAATGGCCTGATTCAGCACATAACCTTGGCGCGTTCTGTTCAAAACCTTGAGCGGCGGCTCGTGCAAACGCAGCAGTTTGCTACGTAGACGACTCACGATGACCTCAAGATAAGACCGGCTATCTTTGCTGGGGTCGATCGATAGCGCGTCAATCAGCTCGTCGTAGGGCGTAAGTTCCGGATAATTCAACGCCAAATTGCACAACAGGGTGTATTCTTTATCCGATAAATGCCGCGTGCGATAGCTGCCAATCAAACGCTTAGCGACTTGGTCAAGTTTGATTTTTACCACCAAGTCCATCCGTGACGTAATAGAGCGAAGCACAGCGATTAACTCTGCGGGCGCAAAGGGCTTAGCCAAGAAAAGCATACCCCCCGCTTCATAGCTCGCAATACGATTTTGCTCGGAACCGTGGGCGCTCAAAAACACAATCGGCACCGAGGGCATGCTCTGACGATAACGATTGGCCAAATTGAGGCCCGTTTCCGCGCCCAACTGTAGATCTAATAACAATATATCAGGCTTTTTAGAGGCCAACAGAACGTCGAGTTCACCACCGGAGTGCGCCACTTCGCACAAGAATCCTTCATCGAGCAACAGATTTTGCACCTCACCGGCCAGCGCGGTGTCGTCTTCACACAAATAAACCGAAATTCCCAGACTCATACCAGTTCAACCGTCATTACCACCTGCTGCCCCACCCTCTTTGCCATAACGCGATACCCCTGCTGTCTGGCAATGTTTCTAACTAACCAAAGGCCCAGGCCCATGCCATGAAGGTCACTACTGTGGGTATCTCGCCAATACTTATTAAACCAATCCGTGGGATCTGAAAATTTCACGTCCGACGGCACAGTATTTCTCACGCGAATAAAAACCTTGCCATCACGCCGCCAACACCTCAAGCACACCTTGCTTTGTTCTGCACCGTATTTAAAGGCGTTGTCCAATAAATTGCTCAAAACGGTCGATAAGCCAAATCGATGGGTCGTCACGACCGTCCTGCCTCGCAAAGAATAATACAAACGCGCTATTTGCTCATCACTGAGTTCTAGCTGACCAACCACTACTTCGACCAGATCACTAAGCGCCACAGGTTCTTTGTTCCGCAAGTGAGCCTCCTCCGATTCCCCCGAGGCAGCGACTTGATCAACCACGCGCTGAATCCGTTTGAGCTGCGAGCGATACTTAAGGGCGTCTGCCTGATTTCGCGTCATCAGCAACAGCGTGGCTAAAGGTGTTTTGATCTCGTGCGTGAGCAATGCAGTGAGCGTATTTTGGTCAGCGAGTCTCTGCTCTAGCCATGCTTTGCGCTGCTTGAACACATCGGAACGTCGCGCCGCGCGCTCTGACGCTGTTTGTTCAAGCGCGGATCGATAGAGCAAAATAACGCCAAAGACCACAGCGATCAGCACCGAATGCAAATACGTGAGGGAGAACTGCTTACCAATACCGACGCCTGATATTGTTGTAATCACCATAATTGTGAGCAGCAATACGTAAAAAAACCGCGTGCGTTCTAAGAACAACCCCGCCAATCCGTGAGTCGCGCGAGCACGACCTATCGCAATGGCGACGGTAAGCGCCGTCACTGCCACCAACAACACATTGACGGTCAGCGCAGGGCGGTAAAATCCGGCGACATACAAGACAATTGCGCCTAAAAACAACCACGGTGTCACCGCAACAAATTTAAGAATGCGATGGCTAGGAGCAACATAACGCAGAATGACCAAATGCAAGCAGCTTCCCACCAGAGAGCAAAATATCGCGCCGAATCCTACTAAGTGATGATTGAAAAAGGGACTAGCGACCCCTGACACAGGCAACAGATTGGACAACGACAGCAAAAACACAGTCCAGCTCAGCTGGTAAGATCCAAACAGCAACAGCATTGGGTCACGCCGCACAATGCCATAAGCCAGCCCTAAAACGCCGCTCAGCACAATAAAAACAATAATAGAAACCCGAATGGCAATATTGCGGACCAGGGAAGATTGCATTTCATCGACTGAGCTCAACGATATCGAGCCGCGCAAGCCCCCAACAGAGCGAATACTCAATACAATACGCGATGCGTTATCTGGAACCGACAGCGTCGTTTGCTCGATATCATAGGCCGAGACCACCTCATCGAGCTGGGTATCTCCGCGCACACTTGAACCAATCAACTCATCTGCAGCCGAATAGAACTCCGCATTAATATAATCATGGTAAGCGGGCGATACGCTCAAGTAGGCCGATGGATGATCTTCATCCGACATGCGTACATCAAACTGCAAGGTGCCATCATTATAACCCGCATTAGCATCGCCGCCCGGTAACCAGGGGGCATCACAGATCGACTCATCGGCGGGGCACAAACGCCAATGCACCTGATCGACATGATGTCCGGGATCTGAAAACGGTAGCGAGATCGCAATCGCAGCCGCAAAAATCAAACTGGCCTGAGCGAACGACAAACCCTGTTTGGCCCGAAAAAAGCCAGAAAGCGTCGAAAGCTTCACTTGCATAACCTACCGGTGCTGAGCACCTCGCACAACCTAAGTATGTTGCGAGCATCTAGACCCGACACCTCGATACAAGATGCACTCAGGTTCACGGCCATGGGAATTTCAGTTGATCTTTGCTGAAACAAATCAATCACTCGCTCACAAGGATGGCTCGACAAACACTGATATTCAGATTCACAAAGACTCCCTGCGCGCCTTAACAGCGCCGCAGCCAACATCGGGCTGAGCATGCCTGCCTGCTCGTGAACGTTTAACCCGACCACATTATGCAGAGCGGTTAACAATTTGGGGCCAACGAACTGATTGGGTACGCCACCAATATTTTCCCGCAAAAGCCTCTCCGCGGTCTCAATGTAAAAGTCCAAAAAGGCATTATTACGGTCAAACTGCAGGTAGGCATTGTGCACTTTTCTAAACGCTTTAAGCTTTCCGGTGTCGGTCTGATCAATCCAGACCTCCCGGCCTACAGCATAGGTCGATTGCACGGGCTGAAAACGCTCAATATCCATAACGAGCCAGTCCGCATCGCACCAAATCACCCGCTCATAGTCAGCCAACAGCGCCCGCAACCAACGCACACGCGCTAAATCAGACGCGATCACCGCATTATACTGCTGCAATAGCTGTCGGGTAGGCAGATAATCGAACAAACGGTCGTCAGAAAACTGGTAGTCAAAACCTTGATATTCAGCCCACTCGCGAACCGAATTTTGACAGAGCTCGATCCATTCATTTAACGAGCTACTGCGATGCGATTGCACAACAATGGTATTCAAAAATCTCTTCTTATTGCTCTTCACTTCCGATTGGGGTCTATAGTCGCACAAATACCGAAATTAGCGCCAGAAACTGCGTTTCCTATAGAAGAAAAAAAATTGTGACATTGGTATTATCCATCGTTTTGAGTTCGAGCTAATAACATGCGCACCCTAGTCACCGGTTTTATTCTGAGTTTTGCCGCCATCCACGCCGCCATGGCGAACGACCCCAGCGGCGCCGAGGCATTTAATCAGCTCGGACAATCACTACCGACGCCCAACGTCTATCGCACGGCATCGGGCGCCCCAGGCGAGCGTTACTGGCAGCAAGAAGCCGACTACCTGATCAACGCAGAGCTGGATGCTGACAAGCGCAAAATCACAGCGAGTTCTCGCATTCACTACACCAACCATTCGCCCGACACATTACGCTATTTATGGTTGCAAATGGATCAAAACCGTTTCAAAAACGACTCACTAGACCGGCGCTCTCGCACCGTCACGGGCGAGGACCGGGTGAGCTATTCGGATTTGCGCTTGCAACAAAGCTCAGCCGATACAGAACACGGCTATCAGGATGTCACCGTTCTGAACACCAAAGGCCAAGCTCTGCCATTCACCATCGTTGACACCATGATGCGCATTGACCTACCGCAGCCTCTTAACTCGGGAGAATCAATTGATTTTGAGATTCAGTGGGCCTTTAACATCATCAACGAAGAAGCCTTGGGCGGCCGTGGAGGCTACGAATATTTCGAAGAAAACGATACCGAGCTCTTCTTTTTGGCGCAGTGGTTCCCGCGCATGGCGGCCTACAGTGACTATGACGGCTGGCACAACAAGGCGTTTCTGGGGCGCGGTGAGTTCACTCTAGAATTCGGGGACTACGAGGTCTACCTCACCGTACCGAATAATCACATTGTATCGGCGACCGGCGAGCTGCAAAACCCCAAACGCGTACTGACCAAAACTCAGCAACAGCGCCTAGCACAGACGTCTAGCGACAAGCCGCGGTTTATTGTGACTCCCGAAGAAGCCAAAACCAACGAGCAAACTGAGGCCAACGGCACCAAAACTTGGCATTTTAAAGCCGACAGGGTGCGTGATTTTGCTTGGGCCAGCTCCAGCAAATTCATTTGGGACGCCATGATTCACGAGCAGCCCGAGGCAGAGCAAAAGCAAGTGCTCGCAATGTCGTTCTACCCAAACGAAGCAGAGCCCATTTGGTCACACTACTCGACTCACGCGGTCGTCCACACTATGGAAGTATACAATCGCTTCTCGTTTGCCTACCCCTACCCCACCGCGCAATCAGTCAATACTTGGGAACGTGGCGGGATGGAATATCCCATGATCACCTTTAACGGTTATCGACCTGAACCTTGGGAAAAGGCGAAGAGCGCGGATACAAAATGGGAAGATGAAAGCATTACACAGCCACCCGTCACCTACTCACGCCGCGTCAAATACGGGCTAATTGGGGTGATCATTCACGAGATCGGTCACATTTACTTCCCGATGATTGTTAACTCCGACGAGCGTCAATGGACCTGGATGGATGAGGGATTAAACAGCTTTTTAGAGTATGTTGCCGAACTTGAGTGGGAAGAAAACTACCCAGCCTACCGTGACGACGCCAACATTCTAGACTATATCCCAGCCTACATGACCTCGACCAATCAGGTCCCGATCATGACTCAATCTGACTCGATTTTGCAGTTTGGACCAAATGCTTACAGCAAGCCCGCTGCAGCTTTAACCGTGTTGCGCGAGACAGTCATGGGCAGAGAACTGTTCGATTTTGCATTTAAAGAATACGCGCAGCGCTGGAAGTTCAAGCGCCCCACGCCGGCCGACTTTTTCCGGACTATGGAAGACGCTTCAGGTATTGATTTAGATTGGTTCTGGCGCGCGTGGTTCTACACCACGGATCATGTAGATATCGCTATCAGTGACATCCGCTCTTATCAACTCAAAACAGGCAATCCTGAGATTGATTTCCCCTTAGATCGTGCCGAGACTCAACGCGACAAACCCGCACCTATTAGCGAACAATTTAATCGTGAGCAGGGCATTACTTTGCGCATAGATCGCTACCCAGAGCTCAACGACTTCTATAACGAGAACGATCGATTCACTGTATCCAATAAAGATCGTAACGGCTACCAAAAAGATCGCGACAAGCTCGAAGCTTGGCAGCAGCGGGCGCTTGATCGCGCAATCGCAGAAAACAAACACTATTACTTTGTCGATTTCGAGAACATCGGCGGCATTCCTTCGCCCTTGCTATTGGATCTTCACTACGCCGACGGCGACAGCAAACGCTTGGTGCTCCCCCCAGAGATCTGGCGCCGCAACAACCACAAAGTGACCCACTTACTAGTAGAGGACAAACCGCTGGAATATATCGAGCACGATCGTGAGCACCGTACGGCCGACGCAGATTATCGCAACAATCGCTTTCCGCCCATCGTGTATCAATCGCGCCTTGAAGCCTACAAATCTAAGTCAACCACGCGAAATTTAATGGCAGATATGCTCGAAAAGCTTAAAAAAGAAGATAAAGACCAGCCCGAAGAATCGGCGGCGGTTGAACTGAGCGGCGAAGGCAACTAACACGTGAGAATACTATTGAGTATCCTGCTTTGCGCCACAACACTCGCGGCGCAAGCTCACCGGCAACATCATGTCTGGACCGAGGTCGAACGCAACCCGAATACGGGGCTTGTTGAGATCTCGCACCGCATGCACATGCAAGACGCACTATCGGTACTGCAACTCGCAGGAGAGGATAAAGCCCCTTTACCGGTTGAGTCGGTCGAGGCTTTGGCTGAAATTGCTTTGTACGTAGACCGACGTTTTGCGGTGTGGCCACGTTGTCAAAACACGAAAGTTCAGAGCTTGGAGCTGGTAGGCGCGGGCATCGATGATGATTTTATTTACGTGTTCCAAGAAATGCAGTTAACCGGGCAGTTACACGAACTAGTCTTCACCAGCACCTTACTTCAAGACATAGAGCCCTATGCCGCATCCTTTGTGAACTTGCTAACGCCTGCCGGTCAATTCACCTATCAGTTTGCGCAAGAATCACCTAACCAACAGCCCGAAGTTGTTCATTGCGTCAACACACAGTTGACGCATTGAGTCACGCCATCACCCCTTTAGTTTACCCAAATCGGCGAACTGTAGGCGCGTTCTTGAATCGTTTTGGCAAAACGCTCAGGCAGTTCTTCTTGCAGGGCAACGGCATCGAGCAAAGAATGTCGAGGCGTCGCCGCCTCCAGAACCCGTACGTAGTAGACCGCCGACTGCCCAGGGATATAATCAGGGTCTTGCCATACGACCTTAATCTCTTCTGCACCCTGTGAAGAGTCGTACTCTGCTGTGTTTAAATTGACCGAGTTTGGCAGAGGCTCAAATCGACCATTCGCTAACCGCAGACGATTTTCGCCGCCGGCTAGATCATAAATACGCTCTTCGGGTTCTCCCTGGTCGTTTAAAAAGCCCTTGATCATCTGTAGTCGATCAAGCCCTGCGCTCATGACATCGCGTGCGGCGTGAATCATAAACCGGGGCGCTTTATCCTCCAGTGTCAGCGCACCGCCCATTGGCACGCCGCGCGCATACCCTCGAGCCACCATATCGCTTGCCTCTAAGTCCGCACCCTCAAAGTCAGTGCCAGCAAATACGCGCAAGCCAATTCGCGTGCCGGTTGTCGCATAAACCTCTTTGCGCTTGAATGCGGCGACAATGGCCTCGCGGGTGTTCTCTTCCGCCCAGACAGCGGCCACACCTGAAGCAGCCATGTCCCAACCAACCCGTCCGGCGCGCTCAAGCATTTTGCGCTCGGGCGTGGAGTCGGTCACTTGCTTGCCGTGAAAGTTGTTTTCTTCGGAACTCGACAGCGCCGTGTGTGAATCGGTCGAACCAATCATGCCAAATGCAAAGGGGTTGACGCCCAACTCTTGCTTCAATTTCAATCCGTTCAACAGTGCAGGACGTGCGTAATTGCCGCTCAAGTCGGCCTGTTTCTCCGACGGAAGCCCACCAATCAAAAATTCATACGTCTCAAAATTGGCAAATTCGTCGTTGGGAGAAATCATCGGGTGTGTTTCGGAGTCTCCTTTGGTTTGCGTCACCTCGGCAACGCTCTCCCATCGCGCGCGTTGCATCGCGTACTCGGGTGTCATTGGCGAACCATCAAATTGGGTCAGCTCAAAGCTACGCCCCTTGGATAAATTCATGTTGTGGGGAATCGAAACAAAATCAGCCCCTACCTTGGGTTGAGTCTCGTCCAGCCAAGACCAGAGGTCCTCAGGATTCACGCTATCGGTCGAGCTGAAAGGTAAGAACTGTTCTGCCTGAGACGCATCGCCGTCCATAAAAATAATGCGGTGCAAATTTGCCCCACCCGGCAGCGAAGACCATTCCCAACCGATAATGGCACTAAATTTTCCCGGCTGATTATAGCGATCGGCAATTTCCGCCGTTTGACGCCAAGGGGTACG
>NZ_CBFHWH010000087.1:0-8832 GCF_965659035.1 Aequoribacter sp.
GTGTCGGGCTGTTGAGGCTGGGGAGCTGGATATTTTCTGCCGGAAGCAGTTGGCTGCGTTTAAATGCCCAAAACGTTACGTCACACTGGAATCGTTGCCCTTAAACGCCTCGGGCAAAATCGATAAGCCTGCCCTGAGGCAGGCCCTGCTGGATCAGTCGCTCAGCTAAGATTGAGCGAATTTTTGAAAGTCTGCCCACAAGGCTTGCGCCGTCACATCGATTATCGTGCTACCCGCTTCAATCGTTGCCTGAGTCGGGTCTGAGCCGATGCGGCCATCGGGAAAATTCGCGCGATAATGCTCTGCATCCGTAAAGGTGCCGATCGGCGCAATCTTTGGTTCTAGCGTTTGGTTCCTGACTTGATCAGGGTAAGCGGCATAAGTTACCGCGACTTCGGAGGCTGTAGCGTGCATGCCATCCCCTGATGGATGCAGTTCTTTGCATTTCGCCATAACCGAGGGTAATTCCCACCAGTTTTTCGAGGTCATGCGCAGGGCGGGCTGGCGAGCAGGAGAGGGCTCGAAACTGCGTTGTGCATACACCTCGGCGAACGCCGCTTGAATCGTTGCGGTATTGCCCCCGTGGCCATTAAACCAATACAGTTTTTTAAAGCCGTGTTTAGCCAACGATAGACTCCAGTCTGAGATAGCCGCAATCATGGTTGAGGGGCGAAGCGTCATGGTTCCCGGAAAGCCCAAATGATGTTGCGCACACCCCACATTAAAGGTTGGACCTATGAGCACACCGTGTTCATCACCAACACGCTTTGCTATCACTTCGGGGCAGATCGCATCGGTTCCAATCAGCCCTGTTGGCCCGTGCTGCTCCATCGAGCCGATAGGGATAATAATAGCGTCCGATGTTTTGAGATACTGCTCGATATCGGTCCAAGTACTTAATGAAAGTTGCATGCCTACCACCTCATGTTGGGGGGTTAAGTATACGAATTGGGATGGGTGATTGTCATCAGGCCTAGGGTGAATGCCCCAGGCCTTAAATGGTTTACTTGCCGGGTTTTAAACGAATAATTCCCATGGCCTTAAGAACGTACTTCTCGTAAATCGGTTCGGTGCGCCCGGTGCGCATTTTGCGCATAAAATATTTTTCAAAAGCGATTTTAGCCAGGTGGACCCACTTGCCTTTTTTGGCCCAAGTCACGTTGCGAGGTGGTATCTGTGGTAGCGCTACGAAGGCAACACCATCGTCGCCCAAATCGGCTAAACACAATGCATTCCACGTTGCTTTGTGAGAGGGCTCTTTACCTTCTAGTTCCTCGGCGATGTTCTCAACAATCGCAGTGACCATTGATTCGATCATATACCCCGTTTTAGGTGCGCCTGTGGGGACAGGGGTGGCTTCGACTGGGGGAATAGCAACGCATACCCCGGCCGAGTAGATATTAGGGTAGGTGGGGTTGCGCTGATGGTCGTCGATTAGCACAAAGCCGCGTGGATTACACAGTCCTTCGACATTAGCGACCGCGTCCACACCTTTAAACGCTGGAATAAACAAAGAGAATTTCGATTCAAGTTCTTGTTCTTTAATGACTTCACCCGCGTCATTATGCTCCGCGATTTTAACTGTGCTATCAGTGGCTTCTAGGATTTTGGCGTTGGTCACCCACTTAATATGGCGTTGGCGCATCTCAGATTCTAAAAGTGATTTCGAGTCACCGACGCCACCTAAACCCATGTGGCCAATGTAGGGTTCGCTGGTCACAAAGGTCATGGGTACTTGGTCGCGAATTTTGCGTTTGCGGAGGTCAGCTTCGACGATCATGGCAAATTCGTAGGCTGGGCCAAAGCAGCTGGCACCTTGTGCTGCACCGATGACAATAGGTCCGGGGTTCTCTAAAAATTTTTCGTACGCCTGGGCCGCAGCTTGCGAGTGTGGCGTGCTGCACACGCTGTGTGTGTTAGCGCTTGGTCCGGTTCCCGGAATTTCGTCAAATGCGAGTTTGGGGCCCGTGGCGATAATGAGATAGTCGTAGTCGATCGTAGCGCCGTCATCCAGTGTGAGCTTGTTACCTGTGGCATCAATTGCTGACACCGATTGCGCAATAAATTTTATGCCACGGCGTTCGACGTATTTGCGGATGGGTACGAGTACCTCGCTGGGTTTGCGCCAGCCAACTACCACCCAAGGGTTACTGGGCGTAAATTGGAAATCTTCACTCGGATTTATTAAGGTGATATCGTGTTTTTTACCTAAGTGTGCTTTCAGATCGTAGGCCGCCGGCATGCCCCCTAGGCCTGCGCCCATTACTACAATATGTGCCATTGCTTGCTCCTTATTTTTCGCCAGTGTCTATGGTGCGATAGTCGCTCTAGAGCCGCGTTGATGTGAATCAAAAGCGAGGGTCTTAATGGCCGGGCTCCTTGCATTGAAAAAGTCGAGCCGTGTGCTAGTCTTCGGCTGTCTTTCCTAAAATAAGAGAACAAAAGATATGGCGATGTTTAGAGCATGGTTGGTGGTTCTGTTGATAGCTATGTCGGTTTATACCGCGGTGACCGTTCAGCAATACGGGTGGAATTTATTTGATCCGTTTTTCTCTGAAATGCTGACTTTTTCTTGGTTTGGACAGTTCAATTTAGATTTCATGTTTATGCTAAGTTTGTCGGCATTGTGGGTGTCATGGCGACATCGCTTCTCCCCCGCGGGCCTGGCTTTGGGGTTGGTGGCCTTTTTGGGCGGCATACTCTTTTTAACGGTTTACCTGCTAATTCAGTCCCGAGGTCATGAGTCACTGGAGGCGCTATTGCTAAAACGCATTGGTTCTTGATGGCCGCCCACGTTAGAGCGCAGATTTGTACGCCCTGAACGTCGCGTTGCGGACTGAATTAAGGGTTGGTATTACATACCGGTAATGGGTGTTGAGTTATTCGTCGGCAAATTCTCTAGCAATTCGCTGAAATTGATCGTGAACGACCAAAAATGTGGCGCCAACATCGGGGTCAAAGTGAGTGCCTATGCCTTCTTTGATCAGTTTGATTGCCTCCTCGTGCGAGAAAGCCCGTTTGTAGACACGCTCGGAGATCAATGCATCATAGACGTCCGCTAAAGCCATGAGGCGCGCCGAGAACGGAATGGCGTCGCCTGCCAGCCCTTCAGGGTAACCGGAACCGTCCCATTTTTCTTGGTGATAAAGCGCTATGTCTTTAGCGTGCTGAAGGAAAGCAATTTCTACACCTAGTGCTTCTTCGGCGCGAACAATAGCGTCGTATCCCACTGTGGTGTGGGTTTTCATAATCTCGAATTCTTCGGGTGTCAGCTTGCCAGGTTTACATAAAATTTCGTCTTTGATGCCGACCTTGCCGATGTCGTGCAAAGGCGCCGATTTGTAGAGCTGATCGATATAGTCATCGGTCAGGAACGACTCAAAACGGGGGTGACGACGCAAGTGCTCAGCCAGCAGACGGACATATTTTTTGGTTCTAATAATATGGTTGCCCGTTTCGTTATCACGCGTTTCTGCCAGCGAAGCCATGGCGTGAATGACAACTTCTTGTAGCTGAGCAATTTCTGAAGCACTGCGTCGCTCTTTAGTGATGTCACGTCCAGCACCACGGTAGCCCTCGAACTGGCCGTTGTCGCTATACCGCGGTGTGCCGCGTAATTCATGCCAAAGTGTTTGCGCATTGTCTTTGATGCTGTAGATAAAAATAAAATCGGCTTGCTCCGACAGATCGTCTTTTAGCGTTAGCCAATTGTCCTCTGGGACGATAGCTGGGATCTCCCAGAGGCGCTTACCCAAGGTGTTATCCGCGCTCAGTGCAGCTACTTTGGTTAGAGTGGTGAGACTGAGTTTTAACTGACTGTCCAGTTCCCAAAACCAATCCGACGATACCGTAGCAATGTCTGCAAAGCGTTTACGCGATATGCTGTCAGCCTGCTCTGCTCTGAGCCATCCCCTGAATACCCTCGTGTTCAGAAGATACAGCCCGAGGGTTACAATAGTCAGTGCACCCACAAGAACCGCGATCATGATCGGGAGCCGGTCGTTGATTGATCGAGTCAGAGTGATTGTTCCCAGATTGCCCTGTGGTGCCGTAATGGTTTGAGTAAAACTGACATTAGGCGCTTCAAGGGCGTGCTCTATGGCAATAAGCTGTGAACCGGCAGGTGTTGTGAGTTGGAGGGTCGTTTTTTTGTGGAGTACATCTTGGGCAAGCTCTTCAAGCCGGGCGTTGCTCAGGTTTAATTCAGTTGCGCCATCCACTTCTCTGGTAATGAGTCTAGATAGAATAAGCGCCTCGTCACTTAGTATCACCCTGGCTTCTTCAAACTGACGAATGGTAAATATCGTGGCCGGCAACAAGCATACAGCGATAAAAACTAGCACCAAAAGTACACGTAGCTTTTGAATACTGGGTAAGCTGCTGCTTGGGCTGTCTGGGCGCATACAGGTGTAGTCGAGTCACATTGACTTAATAATTAGGCAAGCGCATGTTAACCGAACATAAACTTGTTTACTATGAGCGCTCTGTTAAAAGCAAGTTTGTCTAAATTAGGTCTATTTGTGCAAAACATACGTTCAAAACTTAATTTCATTGCCTGTTGTACAGCGCTGACTGCGCCTTTGAGTGTGGCAGCGCAGTTGGAAGAAATTGTTATCACGGCGCAAAAGCGGCCCGAATCTTTGTTAGAGTCACCGCTATCACTTGTGGTTATCAGCGAGCAGGAGTTGGAGCGGTCACACTTTGTGGATTTGGCCGATTTAGCGAATTTAGCACCTAATTTACAGGTTCTTCCTCACCCTAACGCGGCCTCGACGCTGCTGCTATTTATACGAGGTGTTGGGAACTCAGATGAGCAGGTTATCCAAGATCCATCGGTCGCGGTTTATCTAGACGGTGTTTATTTAAGTCGTAGTCAAGGTCTTGCCAGCGAGTTCCTAGACTTAGAACGTATCGAAGTTTTGCGGGGTCCGCAGGGTACATTGTATGGACGCAATGCGACTAGTGGTGCGGTGAACCTGATAACTAAAGCCCCCAGCTTTGACGCGTCAAATTTCTCTCAGACACTGAATACGGGCAGTCGTGCACTGCTTCGAGCGACCACGCATCTGAATGTACCAGTGAGTGACAGTGTTGCAGTGAAGGTCAGTTATCAAAATTCGCAGCAAAACGGTTTTGTGCGCAATGTGGGAACAGGCGCCCCACGTTTTGGCGATGAAGATCGGAATGCCTGGCGAATTGATGGTCTGTGGCAGCCGAGCGATGATCTCAGGGTTCGACTCATTGTGGACAGTGAAGAGGCTTCAGATACGCCCGCCTACGTTGGGGCGGTTGGGCTTTTGCCTGATCGCGTTGATGCGCCCAAGGCAGGAAGTGTTTGGGTTAGTGATTTGCAGAAAAACGATGTCCAGGCAGACGGCCTGACGGCTATTGTTGATTGGCAAGTGAATTCAGATTGGCAGGTGAGGTCGATTACGTCTAAGCGTGAACTCAGCGATTTTCAGTACCAAGACTTACATTCGGGGGTGCGTGGACCCATAGCGGTATTGATCACCGAGGCTCAGGGTACCCAAGAGCAGCTTAGTCAGGAGCTGAATTTAACTTACAGCAATGCCGATGAGTCTTTAACAGCAATTTTGGGGGCTTATTGGTTTGACGAAGATGCCAACCGCAATGCCCGTAATACGGTGCCAGGGGCCAAAGTTCGCAAACTCGTATTTGGCCGAACCGTAAACAACAAAGCTAAGGCACTTTACGGCCAAGTGAGTTGGCGTCCGGATTGGCGCGAGCAGAATCTAGAATTGACCCTAGGTGTGCGAGCATCCGAGGATGAGCGCTACGTCTTGATCGATCGCGCTCAGCAATCGCTTCCAGACGGTCCTTTAATGTTTGCGCCCATGTCAAATGTGGGACAGCGCGAATTTGATAATGTGAGCCCAAGTTTCATGGCGCGCTACCAGTTATCGGACCAAGCCTACGTTTACGCCAAGCGAGTCGCTGGCTACAAAAGCGGTGGGTTCAACGCAAGAGCAAGTACAGCAGCGCGCTTTAGCGAAGGCTTTGACGATGAAACGCTGGTCTCGCGAGAGTTAGGTGTAAAAGCAGAACTGCTAGACCGAAGATTGCGTGTGGCTGCGACCGTGTTCCAGTCTGACTACGATGATATTCAGATGAACGTGCAATCAGATCCAAATAACATTGTGGTGGCCGATGTTCTGAATGCTGGAAGAGCTTCAATTGATGGCTTTGAGCTGGATATCGATGCCTTGGTTGGCGAGCAAAGCGAGCTAACCTTGCGTTACGGATGGCTAGATGCCAACTACGATATCATTCGCGACGCCAACGGTCAGAATGTTGCGAGTGATTACCGGTTCATGGGCGCGCCAGAGCACTCCGTGTTGTTGGCATGGTCGAGCGTACTGGGGGCTTCTGCGGAGAGCGGCCTGAGGTACAGTGTGTCCTACAGCTGGCGCGATCAGTTTTTTGGCAGTAACACAACTGATGCAGGTGTATACCAAGTACCAGCCCATGGGTTGATGTCCGGCGATCTCAGCCGAGCATGGGATTTTGACTGGGGCAGCTTAGAGGCCAGTTTATGGGGCACTAATCTCCTCGATACCGCTTACTACCGTTGGCACTACAATGCGGGCGCTGGCGGTGCTATACCGTCAGGTGTTTGGGGCGAGCCACGCACTATCGGGTTAAAACTTAAGCTCGAACTATAGTGATCAAAGCGTAAGCATTGCCTGTTATTTTTCTAAGGGGTAGACTGCAATTGGTCAGGCCAATTTTTCGTTGACCTTGGCCGGTCCGTGGTCTATCATGCCACCGGTGGCAGAAAAGTAATCAGGAGATCTCCATTGTTCGTATTTGCCCGTATTCGTGAGGCTCGGCGCCTTGCAATGGCGTTGATGACGCTGCTACTCGTGTCTTGTGGCGCAAAGCAAGATGTCATAGTGTTGCGGGTGGGGCACAGCCTGGACCCCTCGCATACTGTGCACAAAGCCATGCTGAAGATGGGAGAACGCTTACAGCAATTGTCGGGCGGAACGATGGCGATCGAGCTCTATCCGAGTGGTCAGCTTGGATCTGAGCGTGAATTGATCGAACTTCTGCAGATTGGCAGCTTGGCCATGACGAAAGTGTCGGCGAGTCCGCTCGAAGGTTTCGTGCCAACGATGAAACTCTTCAATATCCCTTACTTGTTCCGCGATCAGGAACACTTTTTTAAGGTGCTCGATTCTGATATCGGGCGTGACATTCTGGCGTCGTTAAAGCCAGCGCAATTGCTGGGTTTGGGTTATTACGATGCGGGCAGTCGCAGTTTCTATACCACCAAAAAGCCCGTGGTGACGCCCGCCGATCTGGCAAGTGTTAAAATACGTGTGCAAGAAAGTCAGGCAGCGATGGCTATGATTCGCGCGCTTGGCGGCAACCCCACGCCGATTTCCTGGGGTGAGTTATATACCGCGTTACAGCAGGGTGTGGTCGACGGCGCTGAAAACAACCCACCCAGTTTTTATTTGTCGCGTCACTACGAAGTTGCGCCTTACTACATTTTGGATGAGCACACCTCGGTACCTGATGTCATTTTGATTAGTCGCTACGTATGGGAGCGTTTATCTGAGCAACAGCAAGCTTGGTTGCAACAGGCGGTGGACGAATCTGTGGATTTTCAGAGAGCGCAATGGCAGTTGGATACCGAGGCTGCGCTAGTAGCGGTGCAAGAAGCTGGCGTTCAGGTGATTAGTGCCGATAAGTCACAGTTTCAACAGCAGGTGTCGGGGCTGATTAATGAGCTCAAAGCGGGCGAATTGGGGTCGATGATTCAGCGCATTGAGGAGGTGCAGTGATGCAAGCGTTAACACAATGGTTGGATCGCGGTTTTCGCGTGCTGCTGGTGGGTTTAATGGCCGGTATGGTTGCGGCGGTTTGTTGGCAAGTCATTTCCCGTTATGCCTTGAATGACCCCGCCGCTTGGACTGAAGAAATGGCTCGGTTCTTGTTGATGTGGATCGGATTGTTGGGCGCTTGCTATGCCTATCGTGAAGGGCAGCATCTTGGCGTTGATTTGTTTCCGAAGAGTCTAAGCCCCGCGCGGTATCGACTCTGGGCTTTGTGCGCACACTCTTTAGTGATTCTATTTTCTGTCATGGTCCTGTTAATTGGGGGTGGCCGTTTAGTCTATTTGACGGCCTCGTTAAACCAAACATCGGCTGCCTTGGGTGTACCGATGTCGTGGATTTACATGAGCCTGCCCCTGTGCGGTGTGATGATGATCGTGTACGCGCTCGATGCGATGTTGCATCCAGAGCAACCCAGTACGGAAGGAGTAATGAACGATGGCTGAGTTAGTATTGGGTTTTATTTTCGTTGTGCTGCTGTGCGTCGGCGTGCCCGTTGCATTTTGTATCGGTTTGGCCACGATGGCGGCGTTGCTTATCAGTATCGACACCTTACCCGCACTCACAACCATGGCCCAACGCATGGCGGGTGGCTTGAACAGTTTTTCGCTTCTAGCCGTGCCCTTGTTCATTTTGAGCGGGGTTATCATGGGGCAGGGTGGAATAGCTCGACGTCTTATCGCGTTTGCTAAGTGTTTGGTCGGTATGGTTCCCGGCGGCTTGGCCTTGGTAAATGTGGTCTCGTGTACCTTGTTTGGGTCGATATCGGGTTCCGCTGTTGCGGCAAGCTCTGCGGTAGGTGGGTTTATGCTGCCCGAAATGGAAAAAGACGGCTTTGATAAAAACTTCGGTGCGGCAGTTACTGCCACCGCTGCAACAACGGGCTTACTCATTCCGCCCAGCAATATTTTAATTGTTTATGCGATCGCCAGTGGTGGTGTTTCGATTGCCGCCTTGTTTTTGGCGGGCT
>NZ_CBFHWH010000088.1:0-8487 GCF_965659035.1 Aequoribacter sp.
GCTGTTGCTGGCAGTGCTTGCAAAGGCAAGAACTCGGCAAGGCCATATTTTTTGGCGGTATGTCTAATCTGTGCAAGACGTTTTAGCGACGGCATTAACTGGCCCTCAGGCGGGCAAGGCGCTTGAGTTTGGCTTCGGCGCGGTCAATATTCTGTTGCAGCTTGCGGATATCCCGATAAAAATCTTCAAGTTCAAGTTTCGAGGGGCTCAAGCGCGCCTCTTCTAAGATGAATTCGCTAAGTTGTCGTTCTACCGATGAGCGACTTTGCTTGCCCCAGGCAAACAAGCTTCGCAGTGTTTTTCCTATTTGATGCCCTGCGACGTCACCCACGACAGCGGCGATAGGTGCTTCCCAGTCGATGTCGAGTTCACTCACCAGGCTTTGTAGGCTCTGCATCAGCCGGCTGTCGCCACGAATACGCAAATTGCCGTTTATCAGGGCAATGGCTGGGTCGTCGGCGGCCGCCGCAGCGAGGTATTCGCGCAGAGTTCCCTCGATGGAGGCATCAACTTTTTCTTCATACACAGAGCGCAGTTGCAGGGTCTTGCCCAGTATGATGGTCACATTAAAGTGGGGCTCGGTTACCGTGGCCCGCACACTTTGACCCTCAAGTTTGGCGAGTATGGCTTGAGTTTGCGGCGCATAAGGTAGGGCTCGATTAATGGCTTCTTCCGCTGCCCCGAGCAGGGCAACGTGTAGAGTCGGGTCGAGTTTTGGTAAATCTACCAAGGCTTTAAACCCCGGTGTAAGGCGACGATGCCGCCAGTCATATTAAAGAATTCGCATTGCTCAAAGCCGGCATCTAGCATCATCTCTTTCAGCGTCTCTTGGTCGGGGTGCATGCGGATAGATTCGGCCAAATATTGATAACTATCGGAGTCTCCCGCAATTAACTGGCCTAGTTTTGGTAGAACGTTAAATGAATACGCATCATAGGCTTTGCTGAGTAAATCGTTGGTAGGTTTAGAGAACTCCAGTACCAGCAAACGGCCACCGGGCTTTAGAACCCGCAGCATTGATCTTAAGGCAAGATTTTTGTCAGTGACATTACGCAAGCCAAAGGCGATGGTCACGCAGTCAAAACTGTTGTCGGCGAAGGGCAGAAATTGAGCATCGGCTTGCGCATAGCTTAAGGGCTCGACTTTGCCTTGATCCAGCAGCTTATCGCGGCCAACATTCAGCATGGACTCATTGATATCCGCAAGCACAACGCGCCCTTCTGGGCCGACAATCTCTGCGAATTTACCGGCTAAATCGCCTGTTCCGCCGGCAATATCCAGCACGGAATGGCCTTTGCGCACACCACTTAATTCGATGGTAAACCGCTTCCACAAGCGGTGAATGCCGCCTGACATTAGATCGTTCATGAGATCATAGCGACTCGCTACCGAGTGAAAAACGCCGGCGACAAGACCTGCTTTCTCGTCCACGTCCACTTGCTGATAGCCAAAATGGGTTTTGCCTTGCTCGCTCATGCGGCTGCCTCATTATCTGCGATAGGCGCCTAGTTTAGCGCGTTGTGGCAACTTGTGCAGTGTTCTCGATCAATTGCCCAAGCGAATGACCTGCACATCTGGGTCGCGACTTGCGCCCGCTTCCTCGAGGGCGCGCAAATAGCGTGACCATAAGGTTTCTTGTTGCGTGGCGAGTTGATACAGGTAAGAGAAGGAGTACAGCCCTGAATCGTGTCCGTCGTCGAACTCGATCTGCAGGGCATAATGCCCAATGGGACTCAGCCCTCTGATTTGCACATTCTTTTTGCCAATTTGTAAAACCTCCTGCCCTGGCCCGTGGCCTTTGACTTCGGCAGAGGGAGAATGAACCCTTAGGAACTCGAAGCTTAAGTCAAAGAGCTCGCCCGAATCAAAGCTTAAGCTGACAAGTCCCGATTTGCGTTTGACTTTGATGTCGGTCAGTGTGGGTGTCTGAGTCATGGTTTACAAAATAAACTTAGATAAGTCTTGGTCGTCGCGATATGCGCCGAGATGCTGATCGACATAGTCTGCATCAATAATCAAGGTCTCGCCTGTCGCATGATCGGAGGCGCTGAAAGACGCCTCGTCGAGCAATCGTTCCATAACCGTATGTAAGCGTCTTGCGCCGATATTCTCTACCTGCTCGTTGACCTGATAAGCCGACTCGGCAATGCGGCGCACACCGTCCGGTGTAAATTGTATGGCTAAGCCATCGGCTGCGAGCAAAGCTGTGTACTGCTCTGTTAACGAGGCTTTGGGTTCCGTAAGAATGCGCTCAAAATCGTCAGGGGTAAGTGCCGCGAGTTCCACTCTGATAGGCAATCTACCCTGTAGTTCCGGAATTAAATCAGAGGGTTTGGATAGGTGGAACGCGCCCGAGGCGATAAACAGAATATGGTCGGTTTTAACAAAGCCATATTTAGTGCTCACTGAACTACCCTCGATCAAGGGCAGGAGGTCGCGTTGCACGCCTTCGCGCGATACGTCGGCGCCTCCTGTCTCACCGCGTTTGGCGACCTTGTCCAGCTCATCAATAAATACGATACCGTTTTGCTCAGCCGCTTGCACGGCCTTCTGTTTGAGCTCGTCTTCGTTGATGAGCTTGTGGGCCTCTTCTTCACTTAAGGCTTTGAACGCCTCTTTAATGGTGAGCTTGTGCTTTTTCTGCTTACCTTGTCCCATTGAGCTGAACATGGATTGAAGCTGTTGCGTCATTTCTTCCATGCCGGGCGGTGCCATGATTTCTACGCCGGCAACGCGTTCACGCAGGTCTATCTCTATTTCTTTGTCGTCGAGATCGCCTTCGCGGAGTTTTTTGCGCATCATCTGGCGCGCGGCACCTGAGCTCGAGCTGTCCTCTGTACGTGCTGGCGGTAGTAAGGCGTCTAGGACGCGCTCTTCGGCCGCTTCCTCGGCGCGAAATTGCACTTGTTCTACCGCTTGTTCGCGATACATTTTGATTGACGTTTCGACGAGATCGCGCACGATCGATTCTACATCTCGGCCTACGTAGCCCACTTCGGTGAACTTAGTGGCCTCTACTTTTAAAAAGGGCGCTTTGGCGAGTTTTGCTAAACGTCGGGCTATTTCGGTTTTGCCGACCCCGGTGGGGCCGATCATCAGAATATTTTTTGGTGTGACTTCTGCACGCAAGTCGGCTGGCAACTGCATGCGGCGCCAGCGATTTCGCAGCGCTATCGCTACTGCTCGCTTCGCATCAACTTGGCCCACTATGTGTCGGTCGAGTTCGTGAACGATTTCTCTTGGGGTCATATCAGACATAGTTTGGCCTAGTAATCTATTATTTCCACCGTGTGGTGGTGGTTGGTGTAAATACAAATATCGCCCGCGATGGTGAGGGCTTTGGTGGCGACATCGTGGGCGCTAAGTTCAGTATTGTCCAGTAGTGCGCGCGCTGCAGATTGAGCAAAAGGTCCGCCTGAGCCAATAGCAATTAAGTTATTTTCAGGTTCGATGACATCGCCGTTGCCACTGATTACCAAGGATGTTTCTTTGTCGGCAACGGCGAGTAAGGCTTCGAGCTGTCGCAGGCTGCGCTCTGTGCGCCAAGCTTTGGCCAAAGCCACCGCGGCGCGAACGAGATGTCCATGGTGTTTGTCGAGTTGCGCTTCGAAAAGTTCGAACAGAGTAAACGCATCAGCGGTGCCACCGGCAAAACCGGCAATGACTTGATCTTTGTAGAGGCGACGAACTTTTCGAGCATTGCCTTTCATGACCGTATTGCCCATTGATACTTGCCCGTCACCGGCAATGACGACTTGGTTGTCGCGCCGCACGCAAACAATTGTCGTGCCTCTGAATTGTTCCATAGATCACCTCTTAGGTGGATGTGTGGCCAGACCCTGAAAATTCAAGGCTTAGTTGGCTTTTCGGCTTAAAATCAAGGTTTCGATATTTTGGCTAGCGGTTAGGGCTTTAATTCGTTCCGCCTCACTGCGTTCGCTCAGTGGTCCGACAAACACTCGGTGCCAGCGCCCCGCTTGATTGGTCACCTGATCGATTTTGGGATCCAGCCCAAGCAGAATCAGTTCTGCACGGCGTTGATCTGCATCGGCCTCGTTGCGAAACGAGCCCGCCTGCACAATGAAGTAATTCGTCCGAGTGTTGCTGTCGGTGTGGCTACTTGTTTGTTTCGAACTCTCTACCTTAGATGCGGGTCTACTCAAGTTTTGCTCGGGCAGTACCGTGTAAAATTCAAATTTCGGGCTCGGCTTTTGCTGCTCTTGAGCGCTGCTGGCGGTCTCTTGATCCTGCGATTGTAACAGAGCGCCGTAGTCGAGATTTTGAGCAACAAGCGTCGCAATACTACCCGTCACCAAGCCGGACAGGAAGACTGCCCACGCGGGTTTGCCCGCTGGCTTCGGTGCTTGATTAGCCCTTCGCGCCTGTGGTCTCGACACTTACATTGACTCCGGTGCGCTGACGCCCAAGATATCTAAGCCATTTTGTAACACTTGTTGGGTTGCCAAACACAGGGCGACGCGAGCTTCTTGTGTAGTGGCGTCATCAACCAGCACTTTGTGAGCGTTATAAAAAGTATGGAAGGCTGCCGCTAAATCTTTCAGGAAATTGGCGATCATGTGAGGCGCGCGCTGTTGCCCGGCTTGTTTTACCACCTCAGGGAATTTGTCTAGCTCTTTGATAAGCGCCTCTTCCTGTGGTTCGCTCAATACTGCCAGTGCCGCATCCGAGACATTAGGACTCGGCGTGTTGGCCAGTTTGTTGAGCATGCTGCAGATTCGCGCATGGGCATATTGAATGTAGTAAACCGGATTTTCGTTGCTTTGTGATAAGGCAAGGTCAATATCAAAGGTCAGCTGTGAGCTGGGTGCGCGGGCGACGAGAAAATAGCGCGTGGCATCACGACCGACTTCATCGACTAGGTCGCGCAGCGTGACATAGCTACCGGCGCGCTTAGAGAGTTTGACCTCTTCGCCGTTGCGCATGACCAACACCATTTGATGTAGCACATACTCGGGCCAGCCTTCGGGGATGCCGGCTTTGAGGGCCTGCAAGCCTGCGCGCACCCGAGTGACTGTCGAATGATGGTCTGCGCCTTGTTCGTTGATCACGACTTCGTAGCCGCGATTCCATTTGTTTAAATGGTAGGCAACATCCGGCACAAAGTAGGTATAGCCGCCTTCACGCTTGCGCATGACGCGGTTTTTGTCATCGCCAAAGGCCTCTGTGTTCAGCCATAGAGCCCCGTCATTTTCGTAAGTAAAGCCGTTGTCACGCAAACGTTCGACGGTGTCGTCCACGGCACCGGAAGCGTAGAGCGATGATTCTAGAAAGTAGCAGTCAAATTCGACGCCAAAAGCCTTTAGGTCAAGATCTTGCTCGCGGCGTAAATAGGCAACCGCAAATTCTCGAATGGCATCGATATCGCCAATGTCGCCCGAGGCTGCTACCTCACGGTCTTCGGCCTGAATGACAGCTTTATCTTGGTAGGCCTTCGCTAAATCGATAATGTATTCGCCGCGATAGCCGTCTTGTGGCCACTCCGGGCTGCTAGGGTCCAAGCCCTCGCAGCGAGCTTGTACGGAGCGCGCTAGGTGATCAATTTGTGCGCCCGCGTCGTTATAGTAGAACTCTCGGTCTACTCGGTAACCGCAGGCTTGTAGCAGGCGCGACAAACTGTCACCGACAGCCGCCCCTCGACCGTGCCCCACATGCAGCGGGCCCGTAGGATTGGCCGAGACAAACTCGATTTGGACGCGCTGATTGTTGCCCAAAGAGTTGGTTCCAAACGCTGCACCCTGTTCTAAGATGCTGGCAACTACGGAGGTGCTGGCAGATTTTGATAAAAAGAAGTTAATAAAGCCGGGGCCGGCGATTTCGCAACGGTCTAGCGCTTTATCCGCGGGCAGGGCAGCGATAATTTTATCGGCAAGCTGGCGAGGGTTAAGACCCGCTTTTTTTGCCATGGCGAGGGCGATGTTGCTGGCGAAGTCACCGTGCGATGGGTCGCGTGTACGCTCGATTTGAATGGCGCCAACTGAGTCTTTTTGCAGTACCGACTGTTCCACGAGTGCGTTCAGTGCCTGAGCGATGAGGCCTTGCAGGTGATCTTGCATGATTTTGTTAGGGCTCCGAGAAAAGGCGTATTATCCAAGTTTACGAAAGCAATGGCCAGACCTACCTCGACTACAAAAAGTCATGTGGGTCGATATCAATGGCCCAAGACAGCTCGCTCTTATGCGGCAGTCGCGTCAGAGTATCGGCAATAATATGAACAAATCGATGCAAATTCTTCTCGTGCGGCGCCAGCCAGGTCAGTTGATATCGAAACTTACCTGCACGTTTTGATAGGGGGGCTGGGAGCGGGCCAATGAGTACATGATTCTTCGGCAGGCTTGAGGTTAAGGTATGACGTGCTGAGTTCAGGAAACGCTCGGCTTCGCTGGGATCTTTACTGTCTGCGTGCACCATCACGATTTGGCCAAAAGGCGGCAGCCCGGTTTGATGTCGAGCATGCAGTAGAGAGCTTGCCGTCTCCATATAATCTTGATGGATCACCTGGTGGAATATTTCGGCATCGGGATGATGGGTTTGAAGCATGACTGTACCCGGGCTGTCGCCGCGGCCCGATCGACCAGAAACTTGGGTCAAGAGTTGACCTAGGCGCTCTTCGGCACGGAAGTCAGAGCTGAATAACAGGGCGTCAGTGTCGACAATTCCTACCAGTGTCACTTTAGCTAGGTCATGGCCCTTGGCGAGCATTTGGGTGCCCAAAATTAAGCAGCCGGTTTGATTCGCGTTGATGGCGTCCAGAATGTGGTCGAGCTGCGAAGCTGAACCCACGGTATCGCTATCGATACGATGAATGGGCGTGTGCGGGAATAAACTTTGCAGGGCCAGTTCCGCGCGCTCCGTGCCATACCCCACGCCCTGCCAATGACTACTGTGGCAACTAGGGCAGGTTTTGGGTAGCGGCTTTTGTGCCTGACAGTGGTGGCAGCGAAGGCGATTGTGGCGCTTGTGGATTACCATTCGGCTGTCGCAATTGTCGCATTCCGCTACCCAGCCACAATCATGGCACAGGAGTGTGTGCGCAAAACCCCGTCGGTTCAAGAAGAGGAGTGCTTGTTCGCCTTTACCCAGGGTGTCATGGCAGGCATCTATTAAGGTTTGAGACAAGCCTGCTTCTAGCCTTTGTTGGCGTACATCAATGATCTGCCAACTGGGCAGGCTGGCGGCTTTAGCGCGTGTGCTGAGGGTGTATTGCTCAAATCGTCCGATGTTAACGTTGCTGATGGTTTCGAGTGATGGTGTGGCACTGCCCAGTACAATTGGGCATTGTTCGATTTGTGCTCGTTTGACGGCGAGATCACGTGCGTGATAACGAAATCCATCTTGTTGTTTGTACGCCGAGTCGTGTTCCTCGTCGACCACAATCAGGCCCAAATTTTGAAAGGGCGTGAATAGCGCAGATCGCGTGCCGAGTAGTACCTGTAACTTGCCCGTCCGAGCTCGCTCCCACTCGCGCGCACGCTGAGTCTCCGTCAGGCCTGAATGTAGCACGCCAACCGTAGCGCCGAATCGGCCTTGAAAGCGCGCAGCGGTTTGTGGTGTTAACGCAATTTCTGGCACCAGCACCATCGCTTGTGCGCCCGAGGCTATGGTGTTGGCAATGGTTTGCAAGTAGACCTCGGTTTTACCGCTACCTGTGATGCCATACAGCAAAGAGGCTTTGAATCCGGTTTGTTGCGAGAGTTGCGCTACCGCGAACTGCTGTTCGGAATTAAGCGTCGGTTGCGGGTCGCTCTCGGCTGGGCTGAATTCGGGGTCTTCAATGCGGCAGGGCATTGCCAACCCCTTATCGATCAGAGCTTTTATGATGCTGCTACTAAAACCCTCGGCTTTGAGTGCGCTGCGGGTGGCTTCGTGGCTTTGCAGGCGTTCTATCAGGGCCGCTTGCTTTGGGCTTCTGAGAATTCCCTGTGGTGCAAGGTGTCCCTCTGGGGTCAGTTTGATGGCATTATGCGGTGCGTTGGTCTCCACACCCTTGCGTAATAGCGGCGGGAAAGCCAGCGTCAGAACTTCGCCAATCGGATGTGCATAGTATTGTGACGCCCAAAGGCACAGCTCAAATAATGGTTTTGGTAGCAAGCTGATTGGATCGATAATCCGTGTTGCTCGCTTAAGCTTGGTTTGGTTAACTTCTGATTCCGGTGCGCGACTGACCAAGATTCCCACTAACTGCGCTCTACCGAAAGGTACCTCTACCCTGGTGCCTGCCTGCAGCTTAGCAATGCTGGCGTCGTCGCAGTCCAATGGCGGTAGATAATCAAAGGTTGTTCGCAAGGGCTTGGCCACTGCGATTCTCAGTATCGGCATGCGCTGTAAATATTGGCTTAAGAGTGGCTAGTGTAGCAGACAAAAGCAGTAGCTTGCTTATTGTTAAATCTAGGGTACAATACGCGCCCTTTTGACAACATCAGTGCCATGCACTGCGGTGCCTTGCAACGACGAGGTGGCGGTGGTGCC
>NZ_CBFHWH010000089.1:0-8131 GCF_965659035.1 Aequoribacter sp.
ATCCGCTCACACCCTGTTGTGGTTCTAGCGTACGTGCTACCAGAGCAATTTTTGCCCCACATGCGGCAAAGTAGGCAGCAATGCCAGCGCCTATGCCGCGACTTGCACCGGTGATGAGGGCTACTTTGCCTTCGAGTAATTTAGAGTCGTCCATTACATGCCCCATTTGCTGATTAGACTCAGCATAGCAAATCATCGGTATCATGCGGCAGTGCAGAACACGAACTGGAAGTGGCCGAGAATGCTTTAACCTCGCTTAAGATGCGCTAGACGCAGCGCTCAATCAGCATCGCCGTACCCGTTCCTGCCGCACCACTGGTGGCGACAATGCCCAGGGTTTGATTGCGGCAGGTTAACTCGTCAATGAGTGTCCCTAGCAGCATAGCGCCCGTGGCGCCCATGGGGTGGCCCAGGGCGATGCAGCCGCCGTTTACGTTGAACTTGTCGTCATCAATTTGCAGTTGCTGCTGCGCACGTAAACTCGTGGCAGCGAAGGCTTCATGGATCTCGAATAGATCGATGTCGTCGGTTCTCAGGCCATGTTTTTGCATGAGCTTCTCGACGGCATTGACGCATCCGCTCACCACCTCTAACGGCTCGTCGCAGACGCTTAAGGTGTCTAGGAT
This sequence comes from Aequoribacter sp., assembly GCF_965659035.1. NCBI lineage: Bacteria > Pseudomonadati > Pseudomonadota > Gammaproteobacteria > Cellvibrionales > Halieaceae > Aequoribacter > Aequoribacter sp. The sequence goes on from NZ_CBFHWH010000089.1 coordinate 627, forward strand.
ACGTGCTTTAGGTCTATGTCCGAGGCTTTTTGCCAGTTCCTCAGTGCCCAGTAGTACGAGCGCTGCGCCGTCGCACATAGCTGGTGAATTGCCGGCGGTATGGCCGTGCATGATGGTCGAAAATTGCGGATATGCCTCACTCTGTATCGCATCCGCACCGGCTTGCCCAAGCGCTTCAAAAGCGGGTGGCATGGCGGCTAGTGATTCGCGTGTTGTGCTCGCCCGAATACACTCGTCCTGATCGATCCAGCGATTCTTTGCAGCGTCAAAGATTGGGACAACCGAGGTAAAGCGTCCTTGTGCTTGTGCTGCCGCGGCATTTTGTTGGCTTTTGAACGCGACTTCATCCAACGCCTCGCGGCTAAAACCATACCGAGTGGCGATAAAATCAGCACCTGAACCCATCAGTAAAAAATGATGCTTAGCTGCGAACTCGGGGTCGGTAAAGGCAGTGGCTTTATCGGACAACATGGGCACTCGCGACATCATTTCGATGCCACCACCGAGTGTCACCTTAGCTTGATTCGCCCAGATCTTCATTGCCGCAATATTGACGGCGTCCAAGCCCGATGAGCAAAACCGATGTACGGTGATACCCGGGATAAACTGGGGCCAGCCAGCGGCCATTAAACTTGTTTTGGCAATATTAGCTGCTTGCTCGCCGGCTTGCGTGACACACCCCAGGGCGACTTCTTCGACAAGTTGTGGGTCTAGAGTATTTCGGGTTTTGATGTGTTCGTACAGGCCCGCCATTAACTGCACTGGCGTTAAACTGGCTAGGCCGCCGTCAGACTTCGCGCGTGTTCGAGCAGAGCGGATTGCGTCGTAAATATAAACCTGACTCACGAATCACGGCCCACGATAAACGAGGCACAAGTTGTGGTGCTACCACCAACATTTAATGTGATCATGTTGCGTGCATTAGCAATTTGGTTGCATGTGGCGCGACCGGTGACTTGATTGGCGCAGTCGAGGACCATGCGAATGCCGGTGGCGCCGACAGGGTGCCCTAGACCAATAAGACCGCCACTGGGGTTGATCGGGAAGTCGCCATCCATCGTAATGCGGCCTTCTCGAATAGCCCGATAACTCTCTCCCGGGGGCGTTAATCCGATATGGTCTATCGCCATGTATTCGGTGACGGTAAAGCAGTCGTGGGTTTCTAAGCCGTCGAGATCGTCAATTTGATTAAACCCGCCGCGTTTTAGCGTATCGTTTATCAAAGCGGCGACATGCGGGAAAATGTAGTCTTGATCGCGGCTTATCGCCAATTTCGATGCCAAGCTAATGGGCGCGGAGCGGTGTCCCCAGCCTTTTATTCTGGGTATGTCTTTCAAATTTAAGCCCAATCGCTCGGCGTAAGCTTGCGCGGCTTTTTTACTGGCTAGGACTACACAGGCCGCGCCATCGGTAATTTGGCCGCAATCTAATTTGCGAACGTAACCCTCTATCACGGGGTTCAAGGCATCGTCGTCACAAAAGGCCTCATCCGGCAGAACCCAAGAACGAGTTTGCGCGTTGGGGTTGCTGCGCGCGTTGGTGAAGTTGGTTTTGCCTATGATCTTCAGATCGTCGGTGTTGATGCCGTAGCGTTTTTGGTACTCTTTGGTCAGTAGGTCAAACTGATGCGGCCACGGGAAGTCACAGGTCATCGCTTCTTGACCTTTCCAGGTTGCCGCGCCCAAATATTCGGCACCGGTTTTGCCATTAACGTTACGCATTTGTTCAATACCCAAAGCGACGGCGACATCGTAGTGCCCAGCTTCGATATCACGCATGGCGGCCAAAATTGCCATAGAACCCGAAGCGCAAGCGGCCTCATGACGGCTGGTAGGTATGCCTGCTAATTCAGGGTAAACCTCGGCGAAAAATCCGCCGAGCAGTCCTTGGCCGTTAAATAGATCGCCCACGAAGTTGCCCACGTGCGCGACGTCGATTTCGGCGGGGCTTATGCTGGTTTTGGCCAGCGCATTCGTGAATACTTCTTTAAAGACGTCGAAGACTTCTTGGTCTTCTCGCGCCCAATTTCTGGAGAAGTCGGTTTGGTCTCCGCCCAGTACATAGATCTCAGATGCGCTCATTATTCTTCTCCTAGTTGGCCCCGCACGGACGCGCGGTATTCACGTTCTAATTGGTCTACGATAGTGGCAATAGTTTCTACTCGAGTCGAGGCCCCAACACCTTGTCCTGCCGCCCAAATATCCTTCCAACGTTTTGAGTCGATCCCCGCCTCGGCGAAGTTGATGTTGGCGGCGCTTGGCATATTATTGGGATCATAGCCCGCTGCTATAAGACTGTCTTTCAGCCAGTTAGCTTTGACTCCGGTAATTGCATCGGAGGTCACGATATCGCCGATACTGGATTCAGTCACCATCGATTTATAAGCGTCAACCGCCATGCTCTCTTTCGACGCTATGAAGCGTGTGCCCATATAGACGTAGTCAGCGCCAAGAACTTTGGCGGCATGAATAGCTTTGCCGCTGCCGATGGCGCCCGATAAAATGATGTCGCCATCAAAAAAGCGGCGCACTTCCTCAAGAAACGCAAAAGGTGATAAAAACCCTGTGTGACCACCAGCGCCTGCACAGACTAGCGCTAAGCCATCAGCGCCCGCAGTCGCTGCTTTCATAGCAAAATCTACGTTAATCACATCGGCATACACCTTACCGCCATAGGAGTGAACGGCATCTAAGGCACCTTTGGGACTGCCCAGTGCGGTTATCACGACGGGTGCCTTGTACTTAACAGCCAAGGCGAGGTCGATTTCACGCCTGGGGTAGGTCGGGTGCATAATCAGATTGATGGCCCAGTTGTGCTCAAAAGGCGTATTGGCGAGTGCTTCGGTAATCTGAATTAACCATTGCTCTAGCTGCTCGGGGGTGCGAGTATTCGGCGTAGGGAATGAGCCCATGATGCCGCCTTTGGCGCTAGCGATAACCATCTCGGGGCCTGACAGCAGAAACATCGGTGCTTGAATGACAGGTAAGCGTAGTCTTGTAGCCTGGTTCGACATGGATAATCCCTGTTGTTTAATTGCATAATAAGACTGAAAGGAAAGTTATTCAATAGTGGCAGTAAAACCTACAGTAGCGGATTCCAGCGAATCGCGACGCAGTATTCAAACGCGAGCAAGTTCGATTAATCGTGCGCTTGATGAAGTCGGTGATATGTGGACTCTGTTAATCCTCCAGGAAGTATTCTGGGGTATCAACACCTTCGGCGAGATGTTAGACGCCACCGGTGCATCCCGCGGCATCTTGTCCAACCGCCTTGCCTGGTTGCAAGACATTGGATGCATAAAAAAGAGCATTGACGGCGATGCGCGTAAACCTGTTTATCGATTGACTAAAAAGTCCATTGCTTTGTACAACAATGCGCTGATGGCAATTGTGTGGGAGCGCCGGTATTACAGTAACCCTGAATTAGATGCTATTGACCTTCATCATCAGCCGTGCGGTCACTCGTTTTGGCCTGAATTTGTCTGTAAACATTGTGCTCAAGAGGTTAGGTGGCAAGATATTGAATACCATGAGGGCCCTGGGGCAGGCCTTGACGTTCGCGAAATCAAAACTCGTCGTCGGGCAACTAAAACCATTGTCGATGATGGGCAGGGGACTTCGCTGTACCGCAACCTTACCGAATTACTGGGCGATCGCTGGACCTCTAATATTATCGCCCTAGCCTACCATGGTTTCGTGAGGTTCGAGGAGTTCCACAAAGAACTCCCCGTTGCGACGAATATCTTGTCGGATAGGCTAAAACTGCTGGTAGACAATGGGATCCTCTACAAAAAACCGTATCGCCCGTCGGTGCTGCGCTATGAATACCACTTAACCGCTAAGGGTGCCGATTTACTGCCGTACTTTATTACCTTGCTTCAGTGGGGCGACAACTGGTGCAGTCACGGTAACGGCCCGCCGATGCAATTGACCCACCGACTTTGTGGAGCGCCTTTACAGGGGGTTGTTCGGTGCGACCAATGTCACCACGAGATTGTTGCGAGCGAAGTCTCGTTCTAGCTGCTCTCTTGTTTCAAGTATGAACTGCCATCTATGTGATCAATACCAAGCTAAATGGCTTGTATAAGTGAACTGGTTTGCGTTAAGGTTTGCCTATTGAACTTAGAGTATGTGAGGTTTGCTATGGGTAAGCGTTTTGATGAAGCGCCATTTGGAATAGATCATGGCCCATTTTTGACGGGGGCATACGCCCCGGTGTTTGATGAAAAAGTCCTAGAAGACTTAGAGGTCGAAGGTGAAATTCCCGCCGATTTGAACGGTGTGTATCTGCGTAATGGACCTGATCAGCGCTTTGAGCCCAAAGCCATGCATCATCCTTTTGACGGAGATGGAATGCTCTTCAATGCGTATTTTGACAACGGCAAGGTCACTATACGCAACAAGTGGGTCCGTACCGAAGGTTGGCAAAAAGAAGACCAAACGGGTCATTCAGAGTACTGGGGCATCATGTCATCACTGAAAGAATCGCAAAGCCAACCCATGAAAGATACGGCCAACACCGATGTTATTGGCCATGCGGGTGTCGCCGTTGCCTCGTGGTATCTAGCGGGCGAACCTTACCTTGTCGATCCAATTACATTAGAAACACTCGGCCCCGCGCCGTATACCGCGGCACCAGGCTATGGGTTTTCGGCCCACCCCAAAGTGGATGAAGTGACAGGCGATCTTCTGTACTTTGATTACTTCCATCAGGCGCCGCACATGACCTATGGCGTGGTAGGCCCAGACAAGCAGTTAAAGCACCACGTTGAAATTCCCTTGCCAGGCAATCGTTTGCCGCACGACATGGCGGTAACTGAACATTACTCTATTTTGCATGATTTACCGGTTTGGCATTGCGAAGAAGCTTACGCAGCGGGTCGCCACAAAATACTCTTTAATGCCGACACGCCCGCTCGTTTTGGCGTTATTCCACGCTTTGGCAAAACTGAAGAACTTAAGTGGTTTGAGTTTTCACCGTGCTTTTTGTATCACGTGGTGAACTCGTGGGAAGAAGGCGATGAGATTGTGATGGTGGCCTGTCGGTTCATGCCTGTCATTAACGAGGACGGCTCCATTGACGAAGCGCGCACGGCAAAAAATATTGCCGAGTTACGGATGGATGCGCGCCTGTGGGAATACCGTATGAATTTGGCAACGGGTGAGGGTAAAGAAAAATGTTTAAACCCGGACTTCAACGTCGAGTTTCCATCCTACGACAGCAGTCGCACCGGGCGTTTTACCCAATGGGGCTATTTGGTTGATCACGATCCCGACACGCTGCATTGGATCGGTATCCGCAAGTTCAATACGACGACTGGTGAATGCGTGGGCTCTTGGACAGATGACCCCATTCACGCTTGGTATAATGAGCCTTGGTTTGCGCCTGCCGACAACCCCGAGAGCGAGGATCATGGTTATGTCGTCACTTTCGTCTGGAATGATCTCACCAAAGAGCAGCAGCTGCAGATATTTGACGCGCGCGATATCAGCAAAGGTCCCATTGCCCGGGTCAAAATGCCCATTCGTGTGCCGCAAGGGTTTCATGCCTGTTGGATGGCAGCCAATCGCATTGGCAAAGCGGCCTAGTTGATTCGGTCAGCAGGGAACGCTGTTTTAACTTGGCTCGGTAAGAGGTTTGGTTTAGCGTAGCGGCTTTTCTTAAGCTGCTTAACTCATGCTCGATTTGCTTACCCAACATCTACAATCTCGAATTCCCGGGGCGTCTTTGAGCTGGCAATGTCCACCTCAAACGCCCGACTTACCCCTGCTGTTGATTAGCGAAGATTACCCCCGCGAAGGCCTGCCTTATGAGGTAGCGCAGGCGCTAATGGATAATCCGCCCTACTGGTGCTTTTGCTGGGCCAGCGGGCAGGTGTTAGCTCGGTATTTGTTGGAAAATCCTGAAATCGTAAAGGACCAAACGGTCATCGATTTTGGTGCCGGTTGCGGCATCGTCGCTATCGCTGCAGCGCTAGCCGGCGCTCGGCGGGTTATCGCCTGCGACCTAGATCCTAATGCGCTTGCAGCTTGCGAAGTAAATGCTGAACGCAATGGGGTGACTCTTGAGTGCAGTGACGATGTGTTTGACTTGTTGGCGGACCCAACGCTTACATCCGCGATGATTACCGTCGCAGATGTTTTCTACGATCGCGACAATTTACCTTTGCTGGACACATTTAACGCTTTTTTCAAAGAGGTGCTGGTGGCTGATTCTCGCTTAAAAGGTATGTCCTTACCCGGTCTTGAAACCTTAGATGTGATTGCCAGTCATACAGTGCCTGACCTTGATGAATCGATTGAATTTAACCGTGTGACCCTGTACCGAACGCGCCTACTTTGACTTTGGACAATTGACCTAAACCCCCTTGTCGGGTGTAGTCTGATGATTGATAACCATCTAAACGATGGGGAGGTGTTTATGTCCGAAACAAGTCAATCCACTCACACACTCGCGATCACCGGCGCTGGGTGCGCCAGCTGTGTGGCCAAAATCGAGGGTGCCCTGAATACCCTCGACTCTGTAGATGTGGCCAGTATGAACTTTGCTGAGCGCAGAGTAAGTGTCACTGGTAGCGCATCTGTAGAAACCATAATCAAAGCGATAGAAGGCATTGGCTACGGCGCTACGGAGTCGAAAGCTGAGTCCTTAGCAGCCGAAATGGAGGAGCAGCGCCTAGCCGAACAAAACCAATTTAAAGCACATGTTCAGCGTACCGCTGTGGCGTTGGCTCTGGGTTTACCTTTGATGTTCTATGGTTGGTTGGGCGGTAGTATGATGATCGTCTCGAACCAAGATCAATGGATTTGGGGTGTTGTGGGCTTAGTAGTTCTAACAGCTATGGTCTATTCCGGTTCACATTTTTACCTGGGTGGTTACCGCGCGCTGCTTCGTGCTAACCCAAATATGGATACCCTGATTGCACTTGGGACTGGTGCGGCTTGGTTGTATTCCGCGCTGGTTGTTGTTGCGCCTAGTCTATTTCCCGAGATGGCGCGTCATATTTATTTTGAAGCCAGTGTTATGATTGTTGGGCTGGTCAGCTTAGGTCAAGCGATGGAAGTACGTGCCCGCGGTCGATCCAGTGATGCCATAAGACGTTTGGTGGGGCTGCAGGCGAAGACGGCGCGAGTGGTTCGGGGTGGCAATGAACTCGATGTCGCAATCGAACACATCAAAGTGGGTGATATCTTACGAGTGCGTACCGGCGAGAAATTTGCCGTGGATGGAGTTCTGACTGAAGGTGCCGTCACTGTTGATGAGTCGATGCTTACCGGCGAACCCATGCCGGTTAGCAAACTGAACGGAGAGCAGGTCTCGGCAGGAACCTTAAATATTCAAGGCTCTTGCCTTTACCGTGCCGACCGAGTCGGTAAAGATACGGCTCTGGCGCATATCATCACAGCTGTTAAACAAGCTCAAATGGCCAAGCCTCCTATAGGTAGGTTGGCGGACAGAATTTCGTTGTACTTTGTGCCGGTCGTGGTTGTAGTAGCTCTTTGCAG
>NZ_CBFHWH010000090.1:0-1376 GCF_965659035.1 Aequoribacter sp.
TGCCAAATGCCAGGTACCCCTCATTTGCCGCATCACGCGCGCCCGCAACATTATCGAGCAACCAGCGCACTTTGGTCGCAGAAAAGTAGGGATCGATCAGCAGACCGGTTTTGGCCTGCACTTGACCTTGCAAGCCTTGGTCTTTTAGCTGCAAGCAGAACTCAGCTGTTCGGCGATCTTGCCATACAATCGCACGGTGAATGGGCTTACCGGTCTCTCGATCCCAAACGACCGTGGTTTCGCGCTGGTTGGTAATACCTATACCGGCCACAGTATCATCAGGCTTTAACTGAGCTAATACTGCCTCAACCGTATTTTTTACGCTGCTCCAGATTTCTTCGGGTTCGTGCTCGACCCAACCGTCGTTAGGAAAATACTGCGGAAATTCCTCTTGAGCGACATGTACCAACTCCCCTTCTCGATTAAATAAAATCGCTCTTGAACTTGAGGTACCTTGGTCAATTGCCAGAATGTAATCAGCCACTATCGTTTATCCTGTCGTTATTTTGCTTTTTTGTATCATAAACAAGATTTAGAGCCCAAACCTTATTGATGTGAACAAAGACCTGAATGGCTAGCGAGTTACCGCAACACATGGCACTCTAACGATTACCTGTTTTATGTTCTGCATCCATACGCCACATGACCGCATCGAATCAACAAGACAATAGGGTAGCACCGACCGGTATAGTCGTTTACCAGCACAACGACTATCGCCACTACACCATCCGCTTAACGGGGTGGGAGGGTCTGTTCATTCGCTTATTTAAATCAGCCTTGGCCCTAGGTACATGGGTTTGGTGCGTCGAGTTTGCGCTGGATGTACAGAAAGCCAGCGACAGCTGGGTAAAATACCTACCACTATTTCACGCAACTATTGCGCTAATACTCACCTACCTAGCTATTGCTGAATGGCTCAACAGCACACATCTGTTTCTGGGGCGGGACGCCATCGAGGTCTATCAAGCTCCCGTTTGGACGCCTGGCCATAAAAGAATCGACACTTCGGAGATAGAGCAACTTTACGTTAAACACAATCACCGATCGCGCCATTCACGTATCGAATTGCGCCTAAAACGCCACAACAAGGTCGATGAAAGGATCTTGAAGGTCACCTATCCACTGGATCATGCGCTCTACTTGGAAAGTGAGATCGAGCACTACTTGGACATCAAGAATCGCGACGTCGTTGGCGAGTACAACCCAAACAAAGGTTTTTGGGATCCGTAGAGCCGACAGACTTAAAGCGTGTACCGCACCTACTGCGCACGCTCTGCGCAAGTATTCGTGCAGCTAATCATGAGTTAGCCGATACATTTAGTTACGGGCATTTACTCAGAATCCCCCCAATCGGCGCGCAAGAGCTTAAGTCGCTC
>NZ_CBFHWH010000090.1:1475-3870 GCF_965659035.1 Aequoribacter sp.
TCGCCAGGCATTGGCATCGCCGTATTCCAAAAACTTGTCGGCTCGATCATGCGTGCCAGCGGCTTTACGGGCGTGCTTGATCGGACACCAGAATTGCTCGGTTCGAGCGGTAATCTCTCGCCCATAGGCAATTACACCATTGCCGTAGCCGCAGTAGACACAATTCAACTTTTCGATTGCGTTCAGGTAGCTCAGAAGATGGCGGTCTATCGCAAAGTAGTCGGCGCGTTTCACCAAGGGTATACCGTACACCCTAAAACAGAGGTGTTGATACAGCGTGAGGCTCAAGTCCAATAAAGCCAAGGGTATAACCATGCCGTAAATGATAGGTGCTGTCAGAATATAGCTGAGCTTAGCTTCTTTTAAGTAACGCCAAGCTCCCACGCGATAACGTTGTTGAAAGGCTTTAAACTCGCTCTCAAACTTCACACGACCATTTTCTAAGGTGTAATGGAATTTATCGCGTTGCTCCGCTAAATACGCCTGCAACTCAGCTTCGAGCTCGCGTTCGGCGGCTTGCAAACGCTTGATCAATTCTTCAAATCGAAATTCTTTGGCCATACTGGCTCCATGCTGATGTATTAGTGCCGTGATCAAAACCTCCCAGAGTGAAATTTCACTCCAAACGACTGCTAGGATATTCGAATCTCGATAAAACCATAAGTGCGACAGCGATATTAAAAATCTGCAGGCAGCAGTATATAGACATATGGATATCCGCATGTTTGAATACGCAGATCTGAGAGGAGTTAACGTCTTGCTATTACCCGTCAATTTCATGAAGAACCTCGCTGACAGTACTCGGATGAGTATCGTTCTGCTGGTTCAGAACGAGGGAAGCCTGTGTGTTTGCGAACTCACCCATGTGCTAGGACTCAGCCAACCCAAAATTTCAAGGCATCTAGCTCAGTTGCGTAGCTCTGGGATCCTTCAAGATTCACGGCACGGACAGTGGGTGTACTATGCCCTAGCCAATGAACTCCCGAACTGGGCGTCCCAGATTCTGGATTCTTTAGCCAAAGCGGAACAAGACGTGATCAGCAGTTATCACCAACGTCTTTTAAACATGCCAAATCGACCTGACTGCTGTAACTAAGGCCCAACTTTCTATGAAAATATTGTACATTTGCACCCACAATCGCTGCCGCAGCATACTCAGCGAGGCCATCACCAATCATTTATCGGATGGACGCATTCAAGCATTCAGCGCCGGCAGCCAGCCCGCGGGCGAGGTACACCCTCTTTCGCTGAAGTATCTAGCAGAACACAGAATCTCGACTGAGGGACTGCAAAGCCAATCGTGGGACGTCTTTGAGTCGATGCAGCCCGATATCGTAATCACGGTATGCGATAGCGCCGCCGCTGAACAATGCCCGGTATGGTTTGGCAACACCATCAAACTTCATTGGGGTTTGAAGGACCCATCCAAAGTCGAAGGTAGCGAGTCGGCAGTCAAAGCGGCCTTTGAAGAATGTATCTTAATCATCAGGGATCGAGTGCGTGAACTATTGCAACTCGACCTAGCATCTAAAACTTCTGAGCAGCGACAAGCGGCACTTTCCGAACTTATTGAAAGGACGACAAACTAATGGGCATTTTTGAACGTTATCTGAGCATTTGGGTCAGCCTATGCATTCTGGTGGGGCTGGTTGCTGGGAATCTGACCCCAGCATTATTCCAGTGGTTTGCCGCACTCGAGGTCGCCCACGTGAACATCCCAGTGGCTATCTTCATCTGGATTATGATTTACCCCATGATGGTGCAGGTGGATTTCTCTTCCATTAAAGATGTCGGTAAAAAACCCAAAGGCCTAGCACTTACATTAGTGATTAATTGGCTGGTAAAACCATTTACCATGGCCTTCTTGGGTTGGTTATTCTTTAAAGTGCTGTTCGTCGATTTCGTCGATCCCCAAACAGCAACCGAATATATCGCGGGCATGATTTTGCTGGGAGTCGCACCATGCACGGCCATGGTATTTGTCTGGAGCAACCTGACCAAGGGGGATGCAAACTACACCCTGGTTCAAGTCTCCGTCAACGATCTGATCATGATCGTGGCTTTCGCTCCCATCGCGGCTTTTTTACTGGGCGTTACAGACGTCACAGTACCTTGGGGTACACTCCTACTATCAGTCGTACTTTATGTGTTAATTCCGCTGGTTGCGGGCGCGCTGACCCGTCGCGCACTCGATAACGAGAACGATCATTCACGTTTAAACGATTTTTTGAGTACGATGAAGCCGATATCCATTACGGGATTGCTGGCGACCGTTGTACTGCTGTTTGGCTTTCAGGCCGAGACCATTATTGCTAATCCTGTCGCCATTGTTTTAATCGCTATACCCTTATTGATTCAAACCTATGGCATATTCGCAATCGCCTACGCGGCGGCC
>NZ_CBFHWH010000090.1:3969-7933 GCF_965659035.1 Aequoribacter sp.
CCTGTCGCCATTGTTTTAATCGCTATACCCTTATTGATTCAAACCTATGGCATATTCGCAATCGCCTACGCGGCGGCCAAGGCGATCAAGCTACCACACAATATCGCAGCGCCGGCTTGTATGATTGGCACATCAAATTTCTTCGAGCTGGCGGTTGCTGTGGCTATTTCATTGTTTGGTTTGCAATCGGGTGCTGCACTTGCGACTGTGGTCGGTGTACTTGTTGAGGTGCCTGTTATGCTTAGCCTAGTGGCCTTTGCCAACAAGACGAAGCACTGGTTCGATACCGACCGCGCTGTCAACTAATTGCATTCAAAGCCGCGGCGTGAACTTGAATTAAGAAATCGTCCTCACACAAAAAGTGAGGTTCCTCGCGCACCGAGGCACTCAGTAAACCATCGATGATATTGGCCACCAAGAAAGCTGCGCGGTCAATATCATCAAGACGCAACTCGTGCTGATAATGCTTCAACAGAGATTTAACCCAAACCGACCAAGTCGGCTGCTGCAAGTCTGTCGACACATACTCATCAATAGTCGACTCAAAATCAAAAAAATCGTAATAGTCGCGGTAAAAATCGCCATGCAAGGTCAAAAATCGCTGATGAAGCTCGGCCTTCACACGAATCACCTCGGCCAGTGCAGCACTGAGTGATAGCGCCGACTGAGCCAAGATTCGCCTGTTTGACTGATCCGCAAACTCGGCTCGCTCTGCTGCCATTTTGCGAGTAAATACGGTCGCCAAAACCGCTTCTTTATTGGGGAAGTACTGATACAAAGACCCAATGTTTACCCCCGCAACTTCGGCTATATAGTTAGTACTGAGTTGCGCCGCATCGCCTTTAGCCAGAATGTTCTCACAGGCCTCGACAATGGCGTCCACTAAGACTTTGGACCGCCCTTGTTTCGGTAACTTTCTCGGTAATGGAATGGGCTTGTCGTAATCGGCGGCCATGAGTGGTCTTTGAATGTGACGTTAATGAGCCCTTAGCCTAGAGCAATTTGTCAAAAAACGTAAGCTCCTCGACCGAACCATTAAAAAACAAACAAAATCAATCCCTTAATTTAACGAGCAAGGAGCAAGTATGCGAGTTGCTAACACCAAACCACAAGCACTAGGCTACAACCATCAATCATAAGGAAAACGACGATGTACTTTGACTGGGATTACTACTTTCGCGTGGTGCAAAGCGTTTGGTCATTTAAGTCTTGGCCAGGACGCTCCCGCATGATGATCAAATTATTACTGTGGGTTCCTCTTACCATGGTATTCAATACCCTGTGCTTCGTCTTGGACTACGTATTTTTCCCAGGCTTGTGGCGACAAGAAGTTAAGCAGCCCGTGTTTATTGTGGGGCATGCACGGAGCGGTACGACGCTGCTGCATCGACTCATGTCGGGTGACACGCAGCGTTTTAGCTACTTCTTGTATTGGGAGACACTGTTCCCATCGCTATTACAAAAACACCTGATTCGCCGGTTTGGGGTAATCGATAGAGAATATCTCGGCGGCTTTTTCGAGCGGCGCTTACAAGCGTGGGACGAGAAAAAATTCGGCCAATTTCGCCACATTCACAACATGAGCTTATGGAATTCTGAAGAAGACCAATTCGTGATGCGCGGCGCATTTGTGACCCAAGAGTGGTCACTTGAGATGCCCTTGTTCGAGCACATCGATATTTTCCACGTCGATGATCTGCCCGAACGAAAGCGCCAGCGCTGGATGCACCACTACAAAGAATGTGTAAAACGCCAACTCCTAGTGAACGGAGGGCAACACACGCACTTAAGCAAAAACCCGCTTATGTCGGGCTGGGTCAATGCCATTCTCGAGACCTTCCCCGATGCCAAGATCGTCGTTTCGGTCCGCAATCCTATGGAGTGCATACCCAGCGCGCTCAAACTGATGGAAGGCAGCTGGAAAGCCAAAGGCTGGAGCAAAGAGGACTATCAGGTGTCGTTGCAGCACATGGCAGAGATTTCGCTCGAGTCTTTTAAAATTCCGAAGCAGGCTCTGGCCAAACGCCCCCAAACACCGCATATATTTGTAGATTATCGAGAGCTCACCACTGAGCCAGGTGCAACCATAGCTAAGGTTTATAAGGCCCTGGATTTACCCATTACTGCGGATTATCAGAACTATCTTAATCAACAAGAGCAACGCGAAACGCAGCACACATCAACCTTTAAATATAAGCTTGCCGACTACGCCCTTACCGCAGAACGCATAGAAGACGAGCTGGCCGAATGGTTTGATGAGTACAACTGGTCGCTGTCGAGTCGCGCCAAATTACGTCGTGCTTGGGACGATATGATGAGCGCACTGCAGACGGCGCGCGACGCTATCGACAACCCAAAACTCATGCCTCCACCCGAGAATGACCGGATCCTCGCCGAGGGCTATCGCTACTTAATGGGCTTTGCACATTCAGCCATCGAGCGCGCCTTTCACGAGAACCGCGAGGCACCCGAATTCAGAAACATGCTAAGCCCCATAACCCGAGCCACAATCGATAATGCCGATGCCATTTATTTTTACGCGCCCATCGACGGCTCAAAAGCCTACTGGCTACGAGGCAAGACACACCAAACCGCACATTGGCGCGGAGAGCCGGTAAACGATGATCAGCCCAAAGCTCCGCACTACCTTATTTTTGAGGCCAGCTGGCGCGACTTATCAGGCGATACCGGTAAGCTCACAGAGCTTCGCCCGGGTATGCGCATCCAAACCGGCCGTTTGGACTCATCCAGCATTAAAGTCGATGACGATGGCAGCTTCGAGATTCTATTGGCACCCGAGCGCCCAGCAGGCTTTAAGGGCAACTTTATCTCGACTCTTAAAGTGGTCAAGCACCCCCATCCCGAAGATTCAAGTGTTGCTCCTGAGCGTTATGCGACCTACCTGACTGGGCGGCAGCTCTTCAACGATTGGGACATGGAAGAGGCTATTCACTTTAGTCTAGAGCCCGAAGAACAAAAATGGAGTGAACGCCCTGATTACACGGTTGATCGAGCGGTGGCTGAACTGCAACGCTGTGGTGAAATCGCGCGCAATCAAATGCTGTTCTGGAATGCATTTTGGACGATCCCTATGGGCACTTACGGTGAACGAAAAGGCTCCATTCCCGGTGTCGCTTTCCCGCGGAACGCGTTTAACACCATTAACGCAGCATCAGGTGCCACAGGCGGCGGCATGAGCACCAATTTATATGCCGGCGGAGTATTTGAACTTGAGCCCGATGAAGCTCTGATTGTCGAGATGACAGTACCGACACAACCCCAATATATGGGCTTTCAGTTAGCGAATTTGTGGGGAGAGTCACTGGAGTATGGCTGCAGAACTGGCAGCCTGAATCGACACCAAATGACGCAAAGCAGTGACGGCGCTTACCGCTTAGTCATTGCCCACAAAGATCCCGGCGTTGTGAATTGGTTGGATACCACCGGGAACAAAGAGGGCTTTATGGCACCGCGCTGGGCCTACAGCGAAACACCACCAAAAGAGGTTTGGCCCACCATCAGCGCCACCAAAGTCAGTGTGGCGGATCTTGCGTCACATCTGCCGCCAGATACGGTCAAAGCCACACCTGATGAGCGTTTACAAGAAGTTATGGCAAGACAGCGCGCCGTCCAAAAGCGGTTCCGTACCGTCTAATCAAGGCATGCACCACTAGCAATGTCAAAGAATGACATTATCTTCCATCTTTTTCCAAGAGTATGGCCGCCTCGACAAAGTCCAGACGGTCCTGCCCAAAATACATTTCTTCACCCACAAACATGGTGGGGGCTCCAAACACGCCCCGACTTACGGCATGTTCGGTATTGGTAATCAACGTCGCTTTGATATCCGGTTGTTGAGACAAGTCCATCAGTGCCTGAGCGTCTAAACCAGCTTTGGTTAACACCATCGCAACCTGCTCAGTATCGCCCAGGTTACACTGCTCTTGCCACATCGCGTCAAAAA
>NZ_CBFHWH010000091.1:0-2412 GCF_965659035.1 Aequoribacter sp.
GACCCGAAAAACGGTCTCTCAACCGTCCACAACGCTGAAAGTAGCTGTCGAGACTTTTGCATCAAAAAGGCTTGCCCCCCACCCCTGCTTCACGTAGGTTTAGAGCTCCTAAAAATAACACTGTAAAAGGCATGTCATGAGCACGACCCCAAACAAGCGATACCGTACCTTTGCATTACTCTTGCTCACCGTTATTTACGGCTTTAACTTCATCGACCGTCAAATCGTTGGCATTCTTGCGCCTTTTATTCAGGCGGACTTAGATCTAACCAACACCCAGCTGGGCTTGCTCATCGGCTTGGCCTTTGCCACCTTCTATACGGTGGTCGCTATCCCCATCGCTTGGCTCGCTGACCGCTACAGCCGCGTCAATATCCTGGCCATTGCGCTGGCAACCTGGAGCGCCTTTACGGCACTAACGGGGCTGGCTAATAACTTCTTGCAAATCGGTCTAGCGCGCATGGGCGTGGGCATCGGTGAAGCCGGTGGCAGCCCGAGCTCACACTCCATTATTTCGGACATGTACGCCAAAGAAGAACGCGCCGGGGCCCTGGGCGTGTACTCGATGGGCATCCCCATTGGCATTATGGCGGCTTACTTCGCCACTGCGTCCTTGATGGGCGAAGGTGAAGTCGACTGGCGTCGTATTTTTATTATTTTAGGTATCACCGGTGTGGTGCTCGCAGGCATCGTAAAACTGGTACTAAAAGAACCCAAGCGCGGCGCCATGGAATTTGAGGACCACGCCTCCATAAAACAACCACCCTTTAAAGAGTCGTTAAAGCAGCTGCTGAAAATACCCGCGTGGTGGTTCATGGCCTTTGGCATTGCGTTTGGCTCGTTTGTGTCTTACGCCTTCTCTGCCTTCCAAACCAAGTATGTGGTCATGCTCGACCCCAGTTTTGACTTTAAAACACTGGTGATCGTGCTAGGTATCATCAATGGCACCACCTATGCGGGCGGTGCCTTTATCGGAGCCCGCATTACCGATGCCTGGGGTGCAAAAAATATTCGCGCCTACGGCTGGCTACCCGCAATCACTATTGGTATTTGCCTACCTCTGGCTATCGGTAGTTTTTGGGTGCCGACAGTGTGGCTGCACCTGGCCGCAACAACGGCTCTACTGTTGTTTTTAGGCGCCTATCTCGGGCCCTGCTTCGCAATCGCGCAAACACTGGCACCCATTAATATGCGCGCCATGTCGACCGCTCTTTTCTTCTTTATTTTGAACATGATTGCCCTTGGCGGCGGACCCACCTTTTCCGGCTGGTTAATCGACGTATTTAAAGGAGGCAACCCTGAACTTGAGTCTATTCGCTATGCGATGTCGGTCACGAGCGCTTTCTTTATACCGTCCATTATTAGTTTCTTGTTCGTGTCTAAGTATCTCCCCAAAGACTGGACCGATGCGGAACAGCGCAACAGAGACCTCGCCAAGGCTCAATAAGTCAGGGCCCCTCAGGCCCAAAAACCTGAGGGGCACATCTAAACGCTCTGACCCAAGCACACGCCGATGTGCACCGAATTTAAAAAAAGTAAATCGCAATATCGACCGCAATTAAAATAATAATGATCCACTCCAAAAACGCAGCGTGTTTGTGATGCTGCTCCTCAGCCAACATGTCGAGCATGTTTTGCAGCGTCGCCAATTTTTTACCCAAAATCTCGATACGTTGTTGCAGGTCCAAATATTTCGCTAAGCGCAAGTACAAAGACTCAAGCTCTGGATAATCCCAGAAGAACTCGGGCGTATCCAGTAAACCGAAGTGCAAGTTAATGTCATTGATGGTTGTTAATAAATGACCGCGCGTTTTTGATACATCCACACGTGACAACGGTATTTTACCGGTAGCGGCCAACTGATGTGGAATCTGAGCCGTGCTTTCAATCACCTTTAACGCGATGTCTTCAAAGTACATGACTTTCGCCGACTGCGCGAAGGCATGACTTAAGGCCAGTTTTACGTGGGTATCGTCACTGGGCAAGGTAAGCACATCGTGCGCCACCGCAAAAGCCTGGGCCTCATCCACTGCCCAGGCGTATTGCTCCATGGGAATTGATACCGCACCATCCGAGGTAATGTCTTCTAACTGCGCCAATAAGTTTTGGCGCTCGTCTTCAGGGGTCCCCCACGACACTAAAATTCCGTAGTCGAACAACCAGCTTTCGCCACTTAGGGTCTTAATGCCATACGCATCGCGATAGCGTACAGCGCCGAGCTGCTCTACCACTAGCGCATTCAATTTTGCCGCCTCTAGGTCTTGGCCCAGCACGGTAACGGTTATGCCTTGTTTTTTCATGTCTGTTTCTCTCTATCAATAATTGGGTTACGCGTGGTGATCTTGAGCTCGCAACACAAGGGCTGCGCGCAGTCGTTGAACACCAAATACAGCCATTTTGTCAAAATCGTCT
>NZ_CBFHWH010000091.1:2511-7928 GCF_965659035.1 Aequoribacter sp.
TGGTGATCTTGAGCTCGCAACACAAGGGCTGCGCGCAGTCGTTGAACACCAAATACAGCCATTTTGTCAAAATCGTCTTTGGCAATCGGAATGTGCTGACAATCCGCTGCTATCTGCTCGTTTTCGTCAATATCGGGATCGTGAACAAACAAACAGTCGTCATCAATGCCGGTCAGTACGACCCAGTGCGGTGCCTTTTTGCCATCCAGTCTAAAGGTGCTGACCAAGACCAGCACTGCAGCACCTTGGGCTACCGCCTGCTCAATTTCGGGCAAAGTAATGGAGCCATAAACCACCTGCACGCCCAAAGCATTAGCCGAGGTGACAAAGTGGTCGTGAACCTCGCGCAAAATCGCTTTTTTGTGATCGGAGCGAACGCCATCAAGAAACAACGGTTCGTCCGTACTTAAATGCACTTGGGCTTGAAACCCTCGTTTTACGGCCGACAAACCCAAACCCAAGGGGTGACAACCGCCATGGCCCGAGGTCATAAAAATCGTTGTCGCCTCGCGCCATAAATCCAGCTCGTGGGTCAACGAACACTTGGCTTCAGGGTTAAGACTGGCCATCGCCATTAACAATGAGGCAGGGCCACAGGTAAAGTCCGTGCTTTGCGGATACCAAGGCACCTCCAGATAATGCCCTTCGACCGGGGCACGACGGATACGCTTGTGCATGCGCAAGGCATTGCTATGGTCTTCGTAGTAATCTAAATATTCGCCAAAAGGGCGATAACCCTCGGACTCGTAAAGCGCAATGGCATTACTATTGTTGATGGCGACCTCAAGGCGCATGTAATGACGCCCTGCCCGTCTAGCGTTTTGCTCAAGGGTTCGCATCAGCCCTCGACCCAAACCCAGACCGCGCGCTTCTGGACTCACCGCCAGTGAATACATGCGCGCTAAACGCGTACCTTGGTGGTAAAGCACTAACCCGTAGCCCAATAGCTGTCCTTCGCGCACAGCAACGGTTAAGTCCCGCTTGGAGGAGCGAATGTGGTGCCGGAAACTCCGCCGCGATAAACGATCGTGCTGAAAACAGGTATTTTCAAGGTGTAATAAGGCATCGGTATCGCTGATCGATGCAGGGCGATAGTCAATAGCAGCATCAGCAGATGCCATGGTGTCTCCTGGCTTGTGGCAAGCCGGCTAAAGAAAAAAAGAAAACGAGCCTCGGCGCTTCAGGGAAAAACGCACTGGAATTGGCGCGCAATGTTGCATAAACACCCGCTAGCAACAACAAAAAATTGCAGTTTGGTACTAGTTAGCAGATTTCACTTTGAACACCACTGATCACAACATCAGTGCCCTATCAGTGAACAGAACATCGCGCGGATGAAGTCATCGCAAAGACACGGTTATTTTCCCACAAAATAGGCCTGTTCACTTATACAAGGATGCGATTTAATAGCTGTCAGCTGCGAATAAACTTGCATAAATGCATTGTTTAGCAGCCGAATAAAACCGAGAGCCGGCTGATCAAAGCGGCACAAGAACTAACGATAACTAGGGAGCATCTCATGCTTAATTCAAATCGCAAGGTCCTTGTGGGTGCATTAGCACTTGCTATTACCGCACCCACCGCAGTAGCACAAATGCTAGAAGAAGTGGTCGTCACCGCTCAGAAACGTGAGCAAACACTCAAAGATGTACCGATTTCGATTTCGGCGGTGTCCGGTAAAACCATCGAAAACCGTAGCATTGACGACTTGGCGTCACTGTCGGCATCAATTCCAAACTTTTTTATCAGCGAAAACCAAATCGATTCTACCTTGAGCATCCGCGGCGTCACCACCGGCAATAACAAGGGGTTTGAGCAGTCGGTCGCCATGTACTTCGATGGCATTTCGTATGGGCGAAGCCAGCTTATCCGCACGCCGCTCTTGGACCTCGAGCGCGTTGAAGTGTTGCGTGGACCTCAGCCCACCTTGTTCGGTAAGAACGCCATCGCCGGTGCCATTAACATCAGCTCGGCTAAGCCTACCGAAGAATTTGAAGGCCGCTTTAGCGCCTCATATGAATCTGAGCACGAAGAGTCGCAGGCGTCTTTGGTGTTATCTGGCCCATTAAGCGACACACTGCGCGGCCGCCTCGCAGCCTCATGGCGGGAAATGGACGGCTGGGTATTGAACGAACAGCTTAAGCGTATGGAGCCACAGCGCGACGAAACTTACCTCCGTGCACAACTCGAATGGGATGCCAGCGACGCACTGCAGATCAACGTTAAAGCCGAGTCAGCGCAATTCGATTCCTACGGCTACGCAATGGAAGCTTTAGCACCACAAGACGGATATAACCTTGTGTTTGCCGGCCCAATTGCGGTTGAGACTGAAGAAAACTGGGTGCGAGCCAGTGGCGACGTCCAAAGCATCAACGACATGACCAACTTGGTGGTGACTGCCAATTACGATTGGAATGGGTTTACTCTGACTTCGGTCACTGGGTACGTGGACTACGAAACCGATGAAATCCTCGACGTAGACTATATTGGTCTAGAGGTGTTAGACCGCACCAATCAGACCGAAGACTACTCACAGTGGTCACAAGAATTTCGTATTGCCTCGCCCGGCGACGAAACCATTAACTACATCGCCGGCGTGTTTTACCAGTCCAGTGATGTTGACGTGACGGACGAGGTTTATCTGGGTTCATTCTTGTCGCTTGCAGGGCCTCCCGTGTCGCTCTTAGTCGATTCTTATTGGGATCGAACCTTCGCGCAAAGCTCAGATTTATATTCGCTATTTTTCCAGACCGACTTCCAGTTGAGTGACAAATTGGAACTGACGGTTGGTGCGAGATACTCGAACGAAGACAAAGACGGCTACCGCAAAGTAACCATCGAGGCCTTGCCAACAAACAATGCACCAGCAGCGACGCTAGCGGCGTTGTGGGGTGCGGTTTTGAACACAGGTGCTCACGAGATAGCGGGCAAGCGCAGCGAAAGCTCGTTTGATCCTTTGGTACGCTTGAGCTATGACATTAACGACAACGTGACCGCGCACATATCCTACACCGAAGGCTCCAAAGCCGGCGGTTTTGACATTCGCGGCAACTCGATCCCTGGCACCCCAGGCGTGACCGTACCGGGCACCTTTGAGTTTGAAGACGAGACTGCTGAAAACATTGAGCTTGGCGTGAAAATGCGCTGGGATCGTGCTGAGCTTAACGCAACCTACTACTCAACGGATTACACAGATCTACAAACCAACATCTTTGATGGCACCCTAAGCTTTTTGGTGCAGAACGCGTCAGCAGCAGAGGTGACCGGTTTTGAGATTGATGGCCGTTATTTAATTAGCGAAGGTCTCGAGCTGTATGCCTCAGCGGCGCAGCTAGACTATAAATATACGGACTTTACCGACAGCCAGTGTGCCTACGGCGAAGCGCCCACTAATGGCATCTACTGTGATCGCACAGGCGAAACTGCCCCATATGCACCAGAGACGACCACCAACTTTGGCTTGGATTACAACCGTGATATGGGCAATGGTTTAGTGCTGGATGCCAACCTCAACGTCGACACCTCGTCTGAGTACTTCATTACCACGAACTTAGACAAAAATATCGACGAAGGTGGCTATACCAAGTACGGCGCCTCTATCGGTGTCGGTAGCGAAGACGGCAAATGGCGGGTCTCGGTCATTGGCGATAATCTAACGGACGAACGCATCCGTGTTATCGGTGGCACTATTCCGCTCGCGCGCACCTTCGTTCGCCTAGCCTCGGGCGGCGCACTCGATGGCATCGCGTACGATGCGATTTATGCGCGTCCTCGCAACGTTGCGGTGAAGTTCGAGTACAACTTTTAAGCTAAGTTGCGAAGTATCACGAAGCGGGCCTGGTGCCCGCTTTTTTGTGTCTTCGGTATACACAGTATTTGCGAACCGTTTTCGCTATGATAATGATTTTCAATTACAAGCCATTGATTTTATTAAATTTTTTGAAAATTGACTCAGCCCTGTTATACTGCGTGGAACTTCTAATTATTGATGTAGATCAATAAACCTTAGCCACAAACGAAAAGGTGCAGGCAATGAAAGGCAACCCCGAGATACTTAACGCGCTCAACGATTTGCTGCGAGGCGAACTCACCGCGGTAGACCAATATCTGGCACACGGCGAACTCTTAGCCGACATGGGTCTCGCTAAGCTGGCGGAGCACGCCATTCACGAATCAGATCATGAACGCGAGCACGCTCGAGCGCTCATCCAACGCATCCTGTTTTTAGAGGGCACCCCCAACCTAGCAGACCGCGATACCATCAATGTCCAAACCGACGTCAAAGCAATGCTCGAAGCCGACTTGGCCTACGAATACAAAGTCGACGAACACTTAAAGCAGGTCGTTGCCTTGTGCGAACGCGAGCGCGATTACGCCACCCGGGACATGCTGGTTATTCAAATCAAAGACACGGAAGAAGACCACACTTATTTCTTAGAGCAGCAGCTTAGATTGATCGAGATGATGGGTATTCAGAATTATCTTCAGAGCCAAATGGCGTAAGGTAGAGGGCAGGCAATGCAAGGTAACAAAGACATACTGAAAGCGCTGAACAAGGTGCTCAAAAACGAGCTGACCGCCATCAACCAATATTTTTTACACGCGCGCATGTTCAAGAACTGGGGGTTCTCGGGACTCAACAGCGCGATTTACAAACAGTCGATTCGCGTGATGAAAGAAGCGGACGAAATTATCGAGCGCATTTTATTCTTAGAGGGCCTGCCCAACTTGCAAAGTCTGGGGTCGCTAAGCATTGGCGAGCACCCACAAGAATGTCTGACCGCTGATCTTGAGTTTGAGGTCTCTACCCAGCGTACGACGATGGTTGAGGCAATAGCCCTTGCGGAGTCGGCACAAGATTACGTCACGCGTGACATGTTAGAAGAGCTGCTAGAAGCCTGTGAAGAGTCGATCGACTGGTACGAAACCCAACTATCGCTGATCGAATCAGTGGGCATAGAAAACTACCTGCAGTCTCAGGTGTAAATAAACACACGCTCCTTGCTAATGATAATTATTCGCATTATCATTAGGCCAAACAAGGAGCACGCTGTGTACATTTGTATTTGCAATGCCGTTAAAGAATCCGACATTCGCGACTCCGTGAATAGCGGCGTCTCGTGCTTTAAAGATCTTTCAAAAACCTTAGGCTTGTGTTCCGACTGCGGCAGCTGCGGAAAGAAGGCGATCCAAGCGTTTCACAAGGCTTTGTCACAATCTTGCGTAAGCAGCAACGTCATCGCTATTGACGCGAAGAGCTCTCAACCCGCTCGTCGCGAGGTGTCATCGTTTAAGTAAATTTTAGCCTGCCCCACAGCACCGCGAGGACGCCTGTCAAAAACCACAGAGATTTGGAAATCGTTGTGTTTTTAAGTCTACAGGCTACTTTCATCTTATAGATTTGCGCACCCCAAGAT
>NZ_CBFHWH010000092.1:0-7832 GCF_965659035.1 Aequoribacter sp.
GAAACTGAAGTGTCCATGTGCATCAATAAAGCCAGGAACTAAGGCTTTGTCGCCCAGCTGTATGACCTCCGTTGATTCTCCAATGTGTGCGGTCGCGGCTTGCCGAGATCCTACCACGAGAATCTTGCCATCTTTAAGCGCCACCGCCTGGGCGCCCTCAGTCGCCTCATCCATCGTGATTATGTTGTTACCAATGAATACCGTATCAGCAACGACCGCAGGCTCCATAGCGTCTTTACTGCAACCCGCTAGCGTCAGGACTAGCGCGGCGAGCAAACTCGTATATTTCATAACCTTCCCCTTTTTTACCTGCCCTGATCCTAACACAGCACGGGCAGAGTGCATCTAGGTCCAGTTGCACTACACGCAGAGAGCCAGCTCGGTATTGCGCGAAACTACAAGAACCAACGGTTCAACATCTGGAAGAATCACGTACAATGCCGACACTGAGAAAAGGGAGCAAACAACGTGAGATTAGTGTCTTGGAACGTTAATGGTATTCGAGCCGTTACCAAAAAGGATTTCTTCGAGTCATTTGAACGCATGGCACCCGATGTGCTTTGCCTGCAAGAGACCAAAGCGCAAGATGACCAGGTGCTTGAGGCTCTGACAGAACTCGATCCAGCTTACAAAGTGTTCAGCAATTCAGCCGAGAAAAAGGGCTATTCTGGCACAGCCATCATTACTCGCGTTGAGCCCATAAGCGTAACAGCCGACATGGGCATGCCCGAGCATGATACCGAGGGGCGCGTTTTGTGCGCGGAATTCGAGACCTTTTACCTAGTCACCGTCTACACTCCGAATTCGGGCAGCGAATTGAAGCGCCTCGACTACCGTCAAAGCTGGGATCAAGACTTCGCAGACTATCTAAAAACCCTAGAGCAAACCAAACCGGTCGTTGTGTGTGGTGACCTGAATGTTGCTCATCAAGATATCGATCTTGCTCGCCCCAAACAAAACTACAACAAAAGCGCCGGTTACATGCAGGCAGAGATCGATGGCTTTGACCGTTTAGTCGATCTGGGATTTGTGGATACCTACAGGCACTTTAACCCTGATACCGCTAAATATTCTTGGTGGAGTTATCGCGCCGGCGCCCGCGAAAAGAATATCGGCTGGAGAATTGATTACTTTCTTGTCACGTCCGAGCTCACACCGAGTTTGACCGGTGCCGAAATCTACAACAATGTCTATGGCTCTGATCACTGCCCTGTTGGTATCGACATTAGCGCGACCTGAGAGCCCGGTACCCGCAAAACAACGACAAATATCGATCAAGTGGCCTAAGCGTGGCTTGAACATATTGCTTCGAATCAAACCTTAGCCGATAACCAGCTTACGATTTATTCACACAGCGAGTCTCTACAGCGTTTTAAGGGTACAATGGCGCGTAAGATTTCACTGACGGCGAGGACGACATGCAAACACCGATTACTCTGGGCGAATTCATCATCGAAAGCCAAGCCGAATATCCAGAGGCGACCGGTGCCCTGACCTCCTTGTTCTCGTCGCTTCGCTTGGCCGCCAAAGTAGTCAACCGCGAAATTAACAAGGCGGGCCTGGTAGATATCGTTGGCGCGGCAGGCAATGAAAACGCGCAAGGCGAGCAACAGCAAAAACTGGATGTCTTCGCCAATGATAAGTTCAAAACCGCACTCGCAGCACGCGGTGTTGCGTGCGGCATAGCCTCTGAAGAAGAAGATAACTATGTAACCTTCGACGAGGGCCACAACAAAGACGCCGATTACGTGGTGTTGATGGACCCTCTAGACGGCTCATCTAACATTGATGTGAACGTCTCTGTCGGTACGATCTTCTCGATCTATCGCCGTGTTTCACCCGTAGGCTCGCCCGTTACCCTAGAAGACTTTTGCCAGCCCGGCAAGGACCAAGTAGCCGCGGGTTACATTATTTATGGCTCATCGACCATGATGGTCTATTCCACGGGCAATGGTGTGAACGGATTCACCTTCGACCCAAGTTTGGGTGTGTTTTATTTATCGCATCCCAGAATGACGACCCCGACTTCAGGCAAAACGTACTCTGTAAATGAGGGCAACTACATTCGCTTTCCGCAGGGCGTTAAAAAGTACATCAAATACTGCCAGGAAGAAAACGCTGACACTAACCGTCCTTATACCTCCCGCTACATCGGCTCTTTGGTGTCAGACTTCCACCGCAACTTGATCACCGGCGGTATCTATATGTACCCGAGCTCCAGCCGTTACCCCAACGGCAAGCTGCGCCTGTTGTACGAGTGTAATCCTATCGCCTTTCTCGCCGAGCAAGCCGGTGGTAAGGCTATTGCGGGTGCGGGTCAGCGTATTCTAGATATCAAACCCACCGAACTACATCAGCGTGTGCCCTTCTTTGTGGGGTCCGCCAACATGGTTGATATGCTAGAAGACTTTCTGTCTGGATGAGCCAAGTGTGACACGTTTGAGACCAAACTAAAAAAGCGGAATCTAGCTCCAAGTCTAATCTTTCTTGCTCGAACTTTACCACTAACGTTCATGGGCAATTGACAGTGACTTTGCTGTTCATTAATTTCTATAGCCATGTGTATAAATTATTGTTTTTATACACACTACTACGCGAGCTAGAGAAATTGCATGAGAACCAATATCGAAATAGACGACCAACTGATGAGCGACGTTTTAAAGCTAACGGGGCTAACCACCAAAAAAGAAGCCGTTGAGTTGGGATTAAGAACCCTCGCCCGCTTGCGACAACAGGAAAATATTCGCAACTATCGAGGTAAACTTGCCTGGACTGAGGATCTAAATGAACTCAGAGAAAGCAAGTGATTCTTGTCGATTCTAGTGTCTGGATCGATTACTTTACCGGCATCGCCGATACCCAGACCGACAAGCTCGATCAAGTACTGGGCAAAGAACCCGTCGCTGTCGGAGACCTGATTCTTACAGAAGTTCTGCAGGGGTTCCGCCACGACAGAGACTACCAAATGGCGAAGAATCTCTTTTCTGATGTTGAAGTCTTCGACATGCTCGGCAAAGATATCGCTATTAAGAGCGCGGATAATTTCCGCGTGCTCAGAAAACGAGGTATTACAATACGCAAGACGGCTGACGTTATCATCGCTACTTTCTGTATAGAACGTGGTCTACCCTTACTTTTCTCTGATAAAGGCTTTAAACCATTCGTAAACCACTTTGGCTTAACGGAGGTGTAGTTTAATAGCACTCTTTGAAGGCACTCGAGCATTTTGAATGCCATCCCCCGTTAACTGCGTAGAGCCCAGCTGTGCTGAGCGGCCGGCTTAGTCCGGCTGATTTTGGCAAGGCTTTGCCGCAGCCAAAAACATGAAACAATAAATTAAAAAAGGAGATGGTGCCCGGGGCCGGACTTGAACCGGCACGCTGTTGCCAGCGAGGGATTTTAAGTCCCTTGTGTCTACCAATTTCACCACCCGGGCGATGAAGGCGCGCATAATAGCACAGCCTTGGGGATTTTTGGCAAGCGATTCGAATTTTTATCGGGCTTTTTCTTAGTTCGGGTCGTGGTACACTCGCCACACCAAATAAGGAGGACTCCATGGCTGCAGCGCGCGGACAATTCAACTCTCGTATCGGCTTTATCATGGCGGCGGCAGGCAGTGCTGTAGGGCTAGGGAATATCTGGGGATTCCCAACGCAAGCGGCCAGCAATGGGGGCGCAGCCTTTCTCATCGTCTACTTAATATTGGCCTTTTGCCTTGCCTACCCGGCCCTCATGGCGGAGCTTATTATCGGCCGCCACGCTCACGCTAATGCCTCTAAAGCGCTTGAGCAAATTGCGCCGAACCGCCCCACTGCCATGTTGGGCCATGGCGTGGGTCTCGCCGGGTTAATTGTGGCTTCGCTGATTCTCAGTTTCTATGCCATTGTCGCTGGATGGATGATCGGCTTTGGGCTCGCAGCGCTTCTAAAACTGGTCGGTTTCGGGGACGCCGCGCTGTGGTTAGAGAGTTTCTCGACGGCGCGCAACATTGGATTGATGTCTGTATTTATGGTGCTGACAATTGGCATCATTACCCAAGGTGTCCACGGCGGAATCGAACGCTGGTCCGAACGGCTCATGCCAATGCTTCTGCTCTCACTCGTGGGCTTAACAATCTACGTATTGACATTACCGGGCGCCACCGAGGGTTTACGCGTTTATTTGCTGCCCGACTTTTCCAAAGCCGTCTCACCCGATTTGGTCATTAAGGCCCTGGGAGCTGCCTTCTTCTCTTTGTCCCTAGGTGTCGGCACCATGCTGATCTACGGTTCCTATATCAGCGACGATGAGCATCTTCCCTCATTGGGGGGGTGGGTCACCCTAAGCGACGTCTCTATCGCTGTGCTAGCGGGTTTTTTAGTGTTGCCAGCTATGTACGTCGCACAATACAACGGCGTGGCTATTTTCACGGATAGCGGCGCCCTGCTCTCAGAAGACACATTAATCTTTACCGTGCTACCTGCCCTGTTCGACACCATGGGCAGCACTGGAACGCTGGTCGCACTAGCGTTTTTCTTTTTGATGAGCATCGCCGCACTGACGTCATCAATATCGATGTTAGAAGTACCTGTCGCTTACACGGTCGAGAATACCGAGTTAGCGCGCTCTAAAGTCACCTGGGTTATCGGCATTGTGATTGGCGCCATCAGCACCGCAATTATTTTGAATTTTGATTGGCTGTTCGGCTTGGTGATCACTGTGACCACGCGCTATAGCCAACCTCTATTGGGCTTTATGTTCTGCGTCTATGCAGGCTGGCTATGGCACCGCAATACGCTGCTGCAAGAGCTTAAAAAGAATGACCCCGACGCAGAGTCGAGCTTGTTCTGGAAGATCTGGCCAAACTACGTTCGAATTGTTTGCCCGTTGATCATTTTAGGTATCTTTTACCAAAGCCTGTAAGCCCGAACCTGTATCTTATGGGAGTGGCAGTATCAGTCACCTTTGCGTAATCGATTAACCGTGTCGCCGATAAAGAACAGACCGTAACCCACGGAACCTAAAGCAAAAACAGCGCTAACCCAGTCTCCTGTCTGGGTGTACATATACGCGGAAAACGCGAACATAACCGCGGATAACACCAAACCGATCATTTTTGCTGTGGGCGACATTTCGACCTCCTTTACTGTCGCAATATTGTAACGACTTTTGCAGAAAATACCCCCTTAACTTGAAGCCACTGAGCCTTGCTGTTAGAGTGCGCGGCTTCGTGCTAGGTATTGCCTCAGCACTCTATGCCCGCCCTCTGAGTAAATATAGCCGGCACGCACTTAAATCAAAAGGTTGTTTCATTGAGTTCCCTAAAACAAGATTGGTTTGCCAATATTCGCAGCGATTTATTGGCGGGCCTAGTTGTCGCCTTGGCTTTAATTCCTGAAGCCATCGCTTTCTCCATCATCGCAGGCGTTGATCCCAAAGTGGGCTTATACGCTTCGTTTTGTATCGCTGTGGTCACCGCTTTTATGGGCGGCAGGCCCGGCATGATATCCGCTGCCACGGCGGCAATGGCACTGCTGATGATAGGCCTCGTTAAAGAACACGGTCTGCAGTACCTGCTGGCCGCAACAATACTTACCGGCGCACTTCAAATTATCGCGGGTTGGATTCGTTTGGGTACTCTAATGAAGTTTGTCTCACGCTCGGTGATCACCGGCTTCGTGAATGCCCTGGCGATACTCATTTTTATGGCGCAGTTACCCGAACTCACCGGGGTAAGCTGGCATGTCTACGCTATGACCGCAGCGGGACTCGGTATCATTTACTTGTTCCCGTACCTTACCAAGGCTGTACCTTCACCCCTCGTCGCTATTGTCGTACTGACCATTGTATCCATAACCCTGGGGCTCGATATTCGAACCGTTGGCGATCTGGGTGAGCTACCCGACAGCCTACCCCTATTCTTGCTGCCAGATATGCCTCTAACCTGGGAAACCCTGGGTATTATCTTCCCGATATCGGCCACAATGGCAATGGTTGGCTTACTTGAATCACTGCTTACCGCTTCTATCGTCGACGATTTAACCGACACCACCAGCGACAAAAACCGTGAATGTGTTGGTCAGGGCTCGGCCAATATCGTCGCCGGTTTGTTTGGTGGCATGGCCGGTTGTGCCATGATTGGACAATCCATTATCAACATTAAATCGGGCGGGCGAGGTCGTTTGTCAACCCTAGCGGCAGGCGTTTTTCTTATTACGCTGCTGGTGCTGGCCGGTGATTGGGTCGCCAAAATCCCAATGGCGGCGCTAGTGGCCGTCATGATTATGG
This sequence comes from Aequoribacter sp., assembly GCF_965659035.1. Classification (NCBI taxonomy): domain Bacteria; kingdom Pseudomonadati; phylum Pseudomonadota; class Gammaproteobacteria; order Cellvibrionales; family Halieaceae; genus Aequoribacter; species Aequoribacter sp. Next base: position 6,268 of record NZ_CBFHWH010000092.1, read on the forward strand.
TCTCTATCGGCACCATGAACTGGCAGTCGTTTCGCGACATTAAGGCTCATCCGAAAAGTTCATCGGTCGTGATGCTCGCGACGGTTGCCGTGACGGTAAGCACGCACGATCTCGCCATGGGTGTTATTACTGGCGTTCTTCTCTCGGGCATTTTCTTTGCCCAGAAAGTCGGCCGAATTTTGCTCGTACGATCCGCGGCTGAGAATGAAGGACGGATCCGACGCTACCAAATCACTGGACAGGTGTTTTTTGCTTCGGCCGATCGGTTTGTGGATCAATTTGATTTCAGAGAAGTGATCGACACCGTGATTGTCGATGTCAGTAAAGCCCACTTCTGGGATATTACGGCGATCAGCGCTCTGGACAAAGTGGTCATGAAATTCCGTCGTGAGGGCACTAACGTCGAAGTCGTAGGGCTTAACGAGGCCAGCGCCACACTCGTTGATAAGTTCGCGCTCCACGACAAAGACGATGTGGAATGGAGCGTAGGACACTAGCTATGAACCCGATAAACTCCAATCGCAAAATCATCGCTGCGGTAGACCGGTCGCACTTCTCAGAAACTGTGGCCCGCTACGGACAATGGTTGGCTAATCAACTGACCCTACCCTTAGAGCTATTACACGTGGTTGATCGACACCCAGAACGTGCCAGCAAGTCCGATGACCATAGCGGCGCCATTGGTATCGATGCGCAAGAGCATCTGCTTGCAGACTTAAGCCTTGAAGACGAACAGCGCACCCGTCAGAAGCGTGAAGCGGGACGCGAGTTTCTGGCAAATCTACAAAGCACACTAAGCGCAACATCCAATCAATCGATCGATATCAAGCAACGATTAGGCGATCTTGAAGAGGCTTTATCGATAGAGCAAGACCTCACCAGCGTGTTTGTCATGGGCCGCCGTGGGCGCTCGGCAGAGATGACACATCGCGATTTAGGTCGCAACTTAGAACGCGTCGTGCGAGCACTGCAACAACCCATACTCACAGTGACCGATACCTATACCGAGCCCTCGCGTGCGCTCTTTGCCTTTGATGGCAGCTCTCGATGCAAGCAAGGCATTCGGTGGCTCGCCAACAATACATCGCTGAAGAACTTAAGCATGCATATTGTGATAGCGGGTAGAGACACTCGCGCCAACCAAGAGCAGCTCACATGGGCCAAAAACAAACTTGAAAAGCGCGGCTACCACGTCACATCACAGATTATTCAAGGCGACCCTGAAACGGTCATTGCGAATGAAATAGCTGAGCGCAAGATCGATCTATTGATCATGGGGGCGTACAGCCACTCACCTCTACGCAGCCTCTTGTTTGGCAGTAGAACGGCTGATCTGTTGCGTTCAGCAACCGTACCTGCGCTACTGCTTCGATAAATCCAGCGCATCGAGATTCATACGCAGGCAAAAAAAAAGCCCGGGACATGCCCGGGCTATCAAGTCGCTTTCAGTGCACTAGAACTCGTAAGTAAAATCCACGCCGTACGTCGCGGGATCACCATACTGCTCAGTGATAAAGTTTAGCGCCCCAAAGTTGATCGAGTAATTAGGATAATCATCGTCTAGC
>NZ_CBFHWH010000093.1:0-2421 GCF_965659035.1 Aequoribacter sp.
AACGGCGGTGCTGCGTTCGTACTCGTCTATTTAGCTTGTATTGTCGTGATCGGCATTCCCTGCATGATGGCAGAAATTATGCTGGGTCGGCGCGGGCAGGGGAGTCCCACCACAGCTGTTGCGGCCGTCGCTCAGGAAAGCGGCGCCAGCGGAGGCTGGCGTTTTGTTGGCGGCATGGGTTTGTGGGCTGCTTTCACCATTGAGGTGGTTTACGCGGGTATTGTCGGTTGGGTCCTTTGGTACCTGTACAAAGCGATTTTGACCGGATTCGCCGGCTATGACGGTGCAGTCGCAGCGAGTGAATTTACCGGTATGCTCGCCGATACACAAGGCATGCTGATCTGGACCTTAGTGGGGTTATTCATTACTGGCGCTATCATCTACGCGGGTGTAAAAAATGGTATTGAGCGCGCGGTCAGTGTCATGATGCCTCTGCTGTTTTTGCTGCTGGTGGGCTTGGCTATCTATAATGTCTTCGCAGGCGGGTTTGCCGAGGCGATCAGCTGGCTATTTACGCCAGATTTTTCAAAGATTAGTGCCGATGTGTTTCTGATCGCGGTGGGTCAGGCATTCTTCAGTATTGGCGTCGCTATGGCCGGTATGATGGTGTACGGGGCCTATCTGCCGAAGTCGGTTTCGATAGCTAAAAGCGCCGCGATTATTATTTTCGCCGATACCCTTGTGGCGTTGGTCGCAGGTTTGGTTATTTTCCCCGCGGTGTTCAATAACGGGCTCGACCCTGCTGCGGGTCCTGGGCTTATTTTTCAGACCCTCCCCGTTGCTTTTGCGCAAATGCCGGGTGGGCATGCCTTCTCCGTTTTATTTTTTGTGATGCTGTCTGTAGCCGGTATTACCTCTATGGTGGGTTTGGTCGAGGGTCTTATTGCCTACATGGAAGACCGTCACGCGATGGCGCGACACAAAGCGACTCTGCTGGTCATGGGCGCTGTTGCTGTCCTCAGCGTGTTGAGCTTGTTGTCTTATAATGTGCTCGATCACATCAAAGTGGCAGGTCTAAACTTTAACGACGCGATGGATTTGCTGTCGAATCAAATATTGCTGCCGTTGGGTGGATTATTTATTGCTTTCTTTGCCGGTTGGGTCATGCGCAGCGAGTTCAGTAAAGAAGAGTTTGCAATCAGCGAGGGCTGGTATTCTGTGTGGCGTTTTACAACACGCTTCATCGTGCCCCCCGCCTTGGCCGTCATTTTCTACTTTGGTATTGCGGGGTAGCGCCATGATCTCTGTTGTTAACGACTGGTTATGGAATTACGTGCTGATCGCGGTCTTGCTGACCATGGGGTTGTTTTTTACGGTCAGCACACGGGCGGTGCAGTTCCGCTACTTTGGGCGCATGTTCGGTGTGCTACGCAACGCGTTTCACCATGAGCAGGGGCACCTAACCTCTTTCCAAGCCTTGGTCGTTTCGGTTGCTGGCCGTGTGGGCTCGGGCAATATCGCAGGTGTTGCCGTCGCCATTACCCTGGGTGGTCCGGGCGCTATTTTTTGGATGTGGCTTATTGGGTTAATGGGTATGGCCACCAGTGTGGTGGAATGCTCGCTAGCACAGTTATTTAAACGTGCCGAACCCAACGGAGATTACCGGGGGGGGCCAGCATTTTATATCAAACACGGTTTGAATAAGCCAAAGCTTGCGGCTGTCTATTCGGTACTGTTGCTGATTACCTTTGGTTTGGCGTTTCCAGCGTTGCAATCGTTTGTGGTGGCAAGTTCACTTGAATCGTCGTTTGGATTCAGCACACTGACCAGCGGCTTGGTGTTGACCGTATGTGTTGCGCTTGTCATCTTCGGGGGCATTCATCGTATTGCGAAAGTGAGCGAGATCATCGTCCCCTTGATGGCGGTGGGTTATTTTGCACTCGCCGTCTACATTCTGCTTATGCACGCCGCGGAGCTGCCGGGTATTGTTGCCATGATCGTAAAAAGTGCCTTGGGGCTAGATTCGGCCATTGGTGGTGGTATTGGTGCGGCGATTTTGCAGGGTGTACGTCGGGGCTTGTTCTCGAATGAGGCGGGCTTGGGAAGTGCGCCCAACGTGGCGGCGGTTGCGTATGTGAAGCATCCCGTGAATCAAGGTATCGTTCAGGCCTTTAGCGTCTTCATTGACACTCTGCTGTTGTGCACTGCAACGGCGGCTATGATTTTGTTGTCAGATGCTTATACACCGGGCGCCGAAGGCGTCGAGGGCGTGGCGCTGACTCAGCGAGCCGTCGCCGAGCAGGTGGGTGCGTGGGGCGAGACCTACGTGAGTGTTGCGCTTATCCTGTTTGCGTTCAGCTCGATCGTATATAACTACTATTTGGGCGAAAATAGCTTGGACTACTTCAGCGAGGAAAATCAAACGCTGTTTAATGTGTTCCGGCTGGCACTCCTAGGTTTAGTGTTTTGGGGCTCCATGCA
>NZ_CBFHWH010000093.1:2521-7805 GCF_965659035.1 Aequoribacter sp.
TTCAGCGAGGAAAATCAAACGCTGTTTAATGTGTTCCGGCTGGCACTCCTAGGTTTAGTGTTTTGGGGCTCCATGCAAGATTTGGGAACCATCTTCAGCTTCGCCGATTTAACGATGGGGTTGTTGGCGGTGGTGAACTTACTTGGTTTAGCACTGCTTGCGCCGGTAGCGCGTCGCCTCCTGCGAGATTATGACCAGAAGGTTGCGAACGGTCAGGAAGCGATATTCGACGCCGACGAATGGCAAGACTTAGATATTGACCCACAAGCCTGGGCCGATGTTAAAGCACCGGCGAAAATAGGCGCGCCAAAGCCATAGCCGGCCTGAACCAGTAGGGACGATGGCTAAAGTGTTGCGCCGACACTTCTAAGGCCGATGCAAAGTCGGCCTCTAGCATCTGTTGAACTTCAAGAGCAAATTCTTCGTCGTTAATGAGCGCCGTAATTTCAAAGGCCAGTTTAAAACTGCGGTTGTCAAAATTGGCCGTGCCGATTGCGCACAGATCGTTGTCGACCAGAGTCACTTTTTGATGCATAAACCCGGGGCCATAGCGGAAAACTTTGACCCCCGCGGGGAGCAGTTCTTTGGTGTAGGACCAATTCGCCATTGCGACCATGGGGCCGTCGGGATTGTCGGGGATCATGACCCGCACGTCTACACCGCGTAATACCGCTAGCTGCAGCGCAGAAATAATGCTGTGGTCTGGTATGAAGTACGGGCTGGTAATCCACAGGCGTTGCTTGGCTTCACTGATAAGCTGATGATACATCAGGCCAGCCTCTTCAAATTCACTGGAGGGGTCGGATGGGAAAATCAACACCTGTTTACCGTGGCGGCTCTCGCTCGGTTTGGTAAAACTCAGTTGCAGTTGTTCGCCCTTGGCCCAACGCCAGTCGGCCGCGAAGGTGAGCTCCATTGCAAGCACCGCGGGTCCCTGAATCTGCAGGTGAGTGTCTCGCCATGGACCGATTTTTGGGTCTTGCCCCAAATATTCTCGGCCTACATTGTGGCCCCCTAAGAGCGCAAGTCTTGAATCGATACAGGCTAGTTTGCGGTGATTGCGAAAGTTTAGCTGGAAGCGATTGCGACGCCCACGTGTTGTATTGAAGGGGACAATGTTGACACCATGGCTGAGCGCCCTGCTCAAGAGCGGTGAACGAGCAAAGGTTCGGCTTCCGATTTCATCGTAAATAACGTGCACCGGCAGGCCTTGCTGAGCTTTGACAATCAGCGCATTAATTAACTCGGCGCCGATCTGATCATCACGAATAATGTAGTACACCAAATAAACGTGTTGTTGGGCGCCGTGAATGGCATTCAGTAAAGCCGTGTGGGTTGCCTCGCCGTTGACTAAGAGGCGTACGTCATTGCCAACGGTGACCGCGGTGCGAGCGAGAGGTAACAGGGTTCGGAAGGTATTGCACAAGTCATCGGTTTCGACACTGTTGGGCCAGATGGCATCAGACGTCGCTTGTTGGGTGCTTTTTAATGCTTCCTCGACCGCCTTGCGTTGCTCTACGTAACCATCGAATTTGGTGCGGCCAAAAATCCAGTAAACAGGCACGGCAATGTAGGGGAAGGTGAGTAGTACAATAACCCAAGCGACTGCGCCTTGAGCCGTGCGGGTTTTCATGACCGCCTCAATGGCCGAGACGACGCCCAGTAGGGTAAATACCGTTACCGTGAGCGCGAGGACTTGGGCCAGAATCGAAAACTCCATAGCGGCAAGAATAGCAGATAAATACCCTTTTGAACGGTGTGGAATTCAATATAGATCAAAGTGTTGCCTTACCTGTTCTGCTAGAATTACGGCGCATTGGTACCGGAGCCGAACACTATGATCGAACGGATAATCGCTGGAGCTCTGCAGAAAGGCGTGGCGCCCTTTTTGTTCATTGCAGGGCTGATACTGGGCGTCGTGGCTTTGGCGTTTATGCCCCGGGAGGAAGAGCCACAGATTGTGGTGCCGATGATCGATGTTTACGTCGAGGCCCCCGGTCTGTCAGCAACCGAGGTCGAGCGCCAAGTCGTTGTGCCCGTTGAGAAATTGTTATCGCAAATACCCGGCATCGAGCACGTATACTCGCAGAGCCACCCCAATCGCGCCTTGGTGACGCTCGCTTTCTACGTGGGGCAGGATCGTGAAGATAGCTTGCTGAATACCTACAACAAACTCTACGCGAATCAGGATCAAGTGCCGCCCGTCGTCACGGCGTGGCAAGTTCGGCCTGTGGAAGTAGACGATGTCCCCATCGTGGTATATGCGCTAACAAGCACCCAACCTGAAATGATGGGTGATTTTGAACTGCGCCGCCTGGCTGATGAAGTTGCAAGTGTCCTGCAGGGCGTACAAGAGACCAGCGAGGTTAAGGTCGTTGGTGGTCGAGAACGAGTGGTTCAAATCCTCTTTGATCCACTGCGTTTAGCCGCGCGGCAAACCACTGTCTTGGATGTGGTAAACGCTATTTCTCTATCGAATGAAAGCATCAGTGCAGGCTCCTTGTCGTATGGCAATCAAGCCATCGCACTAGAAAGCGGTGACGTGTTGCGCTCCTTAGATGCGCTGAAGTCTTTGGTTGTCAATGTTGTGGGCGGTGATTTGGTCACACTGGATGATGTAGCCACGATCAAGGATGGCCCACCCTCGAAGACCTCGATTACTTGGTATGAGAGTAAAGCGAGTCTACAGGGCGATGTGCAGCCTATGGTAGCCATTAGTATCGCCAAGCAACGTGGTACGAATGCGGTCAAAGTTGCAGAGCAGTTGCACAGCACCATGGCCGAATTGCAGCGAGAACTTATCCCTGGGCAGGTGGAGGTTCATACCATTCGAGATTATGGTGTGACCGCCAACGAAAAGGTCACTAACTTAGGCAGCAGTTTGATTTTTGCGGTACTCACCGTCGTGGCCTTCATTGGCTTGTTTTTGGGGTGGCGTGCGGCGGTCATCGTGGCCCTGGCTGTACCTGTCTGTTACGGCATGACCTTGGCCTTGGACTTGGTGTTCGATTACACCATAAACCGAGTCACCCTGTTTGCGTTGATTCTGGCCCTAGGTTTGCTCGTTGACGATCCGATTACAGGGGTCGATAACATCACTCGGAAACTGCAGAGTGGGCGAGGCAGTGTCAATGACCGAATTGTTGCGGCGATTGGTGAAATTAAAATCCCGCTACTGATGTCGACGGTAACCATTGTCCTCGCTTTTCTGCCGCTGGCGTTTATCACCGGTATGATGGGGCCTTACATGGCGCCGATGGCCTTTAACGTACCGCTGGCCGTCGTGGCAAGCACACTGACCGCGTTTTTTGTGACGCCATGGCTTGCTAAAGTGCTTCTGGGTAATGCGCCGCTTGCGGAAACCGACGAGGATTGGCGCACGCTTGATCATAGTTCATTTTATGCTAGGAACATGTTGGCGCTGTTGACCTCTACGTCACGTCGCCGCGCCGTCTTGTGGTTACTACTGATTAGCTTCGTTGCGGCGATCTTGTTACCCGTATTTCGCTTGGTGCCGCTTAAACTTTTGCCCTTTGACAACAAGAACGAACTCCAGATTGTTATTGATATGCCCGAGGGTACAGCGCTTGAGGCAACCGCCGCTGTCGCATCCCGAGCCAGCCGTATTGCCTTGTCACTGCCTGAGGTGAATTCGGCATCGGTATTTGTGGGTGAGCCCAGTCCACACGATTTTAATGGTCTTGTACGCAAGCACTATTTACGTCAAGGGCCCCACTTGGGCGATGTGCGTTTGACCTTATTGGATAAAAGTGCACGAGTGCATCAATCGCATGCTGTCGTTTTGCGCCTGCGTGAGGCACTCGAAGGCTTGATTGATGCACACCCCGAGGCAGTAATCAGTGTGGTTGAAGTACCCCCCGGGCCACCCGTTATGGCGACTTTAGTTGCAGAGGTCTACGGGCGTACCCTGACCCCTTATGCCCAGCAGCAGCGCGCTGCAGAGCTCTTGGCAGAGCGATTTCGAGCCGAGCCCCATGTGACGCAAGTGGATACCAGCGTAGGCAGCGCTGCACCGCGATTACGATTCGTGACCGATAAGGCTAAAGCGGCAATGTCGGGTATTCCTACTTCTGACATTAATTCGACCGTGAGCATAGCCCACGCGGGGCAAGTGGTTGGCTTTATGGCGGCCGAGCGTGAGGCACAACCTCTGCCCTTACTGTTGCGTTTGCCCATTGCAGAACGCAGTCGTGTTGAGGACCTATCGACGCTCTTACTCAAGGGGCGCTTGGGTGCTGTCAGCGAGCAACGTAGCGCTGGTCTGCAGGCTGCGCCTCAAAATTTGGTCGCATTGGGTGAGTTAGGACGGTTCGAGAGTGTGCCTCTCGAAACACCGATTTATCGCAAAGATTTGCGCCCGGTGGTGTATGTTACGGCTGAGATTTCAGGTCGAACTCCGGCTGAGGTGATTGCCGATATCACCGCCGATAAAACGGATGGCAATGTCGAGCTCTCGAATTGGCAGGACCGCACGTTTTTGTCGTCGGGTGGAACCCAAGCTTGGCAAGTCCCCGAATCGGTGGATATTCACTGGATTGGTGAAGGGGAATGGAAGATCACCGTCGATGTGTTTCGCGACATGGGTTTGGCTTTCGCGTTTGCCTTGGTGGCTATTTATTTCGTGTTGCGTTTACAGACGGGTTCGGTCGCGCTGACCTTGCTGATTATGTCCTCTATTCCGCTGACTATGATAGGTATCATGCCAGGGTTTTGGCTGCTGAATCAGTTCGGTGAGCGCTGGATTGCAGGCGCACCAGAGCCGGTATTATTCACAGCCACTGCCATGATTGGCATGATCGCGCTGGCAGGTATTGTGGTGAGAAATTCTCTGATTCTGGTCGATTTTATTCATCAAGCACGAGCGCAAGGTGCCTCGGTATTGGATGCGGTACTCAGTGCTGGTGCTGTGCGTATGCGCCCAGTGTTGCTTACCGCGGGAACGACTCTGTTGGGTAATCTTGTTATTACGCTTGATCCAGTATTCAGCGGGTTAGCAATCGCCATTATTTTTGGAATTGTAGCTTCGACCATTCTGACTTTGGTAGTGGTGCCGGTGGTGTACTGTATGTTGTATGGTCCGGCAATTGATGACAGTCCTGGGGAGATACGTCATGAGCAGTAATCAGCGACTTATAGCGGGCAGCATTGGCCTATTTGTCTTTTTGGGCTTGGTCATTGTTTTTATGGCGGGCGGGTTTAGTGATCGGGTGCAACCCGGGCTATTGGTAGAGCCCGCAAAGGTCGGCGGGCAGGGGTTTTCTGT
>NZ_CBFHWH010000094.1:0-7469 GCF_965659035.1 Aequoribacter sp.
GTTTCAAGCGTATCGACTTTGGTCAGCAAATCCTCTTGATAGTCACCCGCAAAAAAACGTACCTGCATTCTTGGACCCGATGTGCCGAAGGTCTCGCGACGCTTCAGCGCTGCAAAAATTGCCTCGCGCGTATTCGATTCCGCCCAAACACCGGCCAGACCACTGGCAGAATATGAGGCCGCCGACCTACCAACAAGCAAGCCCTCTTCGCCTGAATTCTCTGCCTGTTCCCATTCCGTTCCTGCGGGACCGTAGGGTACTGAATGACGTAATTTTGGGTCCCGCCCTTCCGAAGGGAATTTCCCCCAGTAAGTAGACTCCACATAGGTTCCCGCCGCTAAGTGCGTATCGCTGGCACCAATGAAGCCAAATTCGAAGGGATTAGCACCCTGCTCCTGCTGGAGCTGAATACCTTTACTAAGTGAGGGGCGTGCGTAACTGCCCTCGGCGTCTTGATTCAGCATATTCGAACCAATCAGATAAGGGTAATGCTCGAACTCAGCCCACTCGTCGTCCGGTGAAAATGCGGGGCGCGTATCCGAGGTACCCTTAATTTGTGTGATTTCCATGATGGGTTCGTTGCGCACGCGTTGCTCCATCAATTCTTTGGATAGGGGCTCGCCATTTTCATCGGTAGCCGAAAACATTAAACCGTTCGAAGCATTCGAATTGTGCGGAATGGCTAAAGAATCATTCCCAGCAGCGCGCTGCTGCTCCATCCAATTCCAGAGCTCAGCAGGATCACCAGACAGGAGGGTCGTAAAAATGTCGTCAGGCGCAGTATCTTCAAACACCACGTTACGGTGCAAATTTGCTGCCGCTCCCTGCTCGACATCGACAACCCGCATTGCGGTGAATTCGTAAGCGGCAAAGGTCGTGAATTCGCCCGGTCGATAATATTGGTCGGCAATATCTGCCGTTTTACGCCAATTACCGGCAATAAAACTGCGATCGTAAATATCCTCAAGCGGCGACTGCGTTACAAAGGACAGACCAATCTTCGCGAACGTAGCATCTGATTGGCTGGCGTTGGCGCCAAAGGCCGCTTGGGCTGTTGCCGTCTTCGACATCGGACTGTTGGGGTCAGCCATAGCAGGCACCACGCCTAAGTATTCACCGTGGTCGGTCACGGCGTAAAAATCTAAGGGCGGACCCGCAAGTTGTATCATCCCGCCGGCATCTTGCGGGATGGCTTCACCTTGAGCATAGAGATACGCGTCCTCAGGCGAACGACGCACGCCAAATACAAAAGCATCAAACGACTGTGAGGTGTGTACGTGTAAATCACCAAACAAGGCGGTTTTGGTGGGTGTGACTAGGACGTCAGTGACATCTTGATGACTGCTGGTCTCGGTTTTCTGTGGTTCAATACTTTGACGCTCAGAATTTTGACAGCCTGTTAGTGCGAGTGCCGCGGCGAATAGGGGCGAGATAAGAAACGCGCGCTTTTCCATGTTGCATCCTTTTATTATGATGCGCTCAGGATAATGTGAAAAACACCAACCCACAACGACAAAAGGCGCCCACTTGGCGCCTCTGTCAGACACTCCGTTGGAGCTAATCGTACTTCCGACCCCGGTTAGCTCCAATACGCATACGCAGCGCATTAAGCTTAATAAAGCCCTCGGCATCTTTCTGATTGTAGGCACCCGCGTCATCTTCAAAGGTGGCGATGTGCGCATCGAACAGACTGTCGTCTGACTGGCGGCCTGCCACAATAGCATTGCCTTTGTACAGCTTGACCCGTACTTTACCGTTGACGAAGGTTTGCGATTCATCAATCGCTTTTTGCAGCATGATACGCTCGGGCGACCACCAGTAACCGTTGTAGACCAGTTTGGCGTAGCGCGGCATCAGCTCGTCTTTTAAGTGTGCTGCTTCACGGTCAAGCGTCAGTGACTCAATCGCACGGTGGGCCTTGAGCATAATGGTGCCCCCAGGCGTCTCGTAACAACCCCGCGACTTCATGCCCACGTAGCGGTTTTCCACCAAATCAGCGCGACCGATACCATTGGCCCCACCCAGTTTGTTCAGGGTTTCTAAGACCGTCGCGGGGCTCATTTCGACGCCATCAATCGCAACGATATCACCCTTGCGATAAGTCAGCTCGATATAGGTAGGCTCATCGGGCGCCGCCTCTGGGCTAACCGACCAACGCCACATATCTTCTTCTGCCTCGACCCAAGGGTCTTCCAACTGGCCGCCTTCATATGAGATGTGCAGCAGGTTAGCGTCCATTGAGTAGGGTGACTTCTTCTTTTTGTTCGAGAAATCAACCGGAATGTTGCGCTCTTCACAGTAGGCCATAAGTGCTTCACGTGAGTTCAAATCCCACTCACGCCAGGGCGCAATTACTTGAATACCGGGCTTTAACGCATAAGCCCCTAATTCAAACCGCACTTGGTCATTCCCTTTACCGGTGGCGCCATGAGAAATCGCATCGGCATTGGTCTCGTTCGCAATTTCGACTAAGCGCTTAGCGATTAGGGGGCGGGCAATAGAGGTGCCCAACAAATACTCGCCTTCGTACACAGTGTTAGCGCGAAACATTGGAAATACGAAATCGCGCACAAACTCTTCGCGTAGATCTTCGATGTAGATTTCTTTAACACCCAAAGCCTCTGCTTTGGCGCGCGCAGGCTCGACTTCTTCACCCTGACCGATATCGGCAGTAAAGGTAACTACTTCGCAGTTATAGGTGTCTTGCAACCAACGCACAATCACCGATGTATCTAGGCCGCCCGAGTAAGCCAGTACCACTTTGTTGATGTCGCTCATGACAATTTCCGTAAAGCTAAAATTTAAGGTGGCATAGTTTACTCTTGCCGCAAATCAATTCCCAGTCTTGGTTTCGAAAAGCGCCTGTTTCAGGTAGCATCGTGGCATTGATCAAGGAGTTTACCTTTGCAGTCCTTAACGCTTATTCGACCCGACGATTGGCACGTGCACTTGCGCGATGGATCTTCACTGACACGCACTGTAGGCGACATGGCACAGGTTATGGGCCGGGCTATTGTCATGCCTAACTTAACCCCACCTGTCACCACCGTCACAGCAGCCGTGTCTTACCGAGAACGCATTCTAGCGGCCATGCCTAGCACCCGACAATTTGACCCTTTGATGGTGCTGTACTTAACAGACCAAACACGCCCCGAAGATATTCGCGAGGCTAAAGCATCACCCTGTGTTTACGGTGCCAAACTGTACCCAGCCGGTGCCACGACAAATTCCGATGCGGGCGTTGGTGATTTGAGTGGGCTGTACCCCGTGCTGGCGGTCATGGAGGAAGTTGGCCTACCGTTGTTAGTGCACGGCGAGGTCACAGAAGCAGACGTCGATATTTTTGATCGCGAAGCGGTTTTCATCGAGCAGCACATGCTGCCTATTACCCAGCGATTCCCAAACTTGAGAATTGTGTTCGAACACATCACCACGGCTCAAGCTGCGCAGTTTGTGGCCGAATCACCCGCCCACGTTGGCGCAACCATCACCGCGCATCATTTGCTGCTTAACCGGAACGATTTACTCGTGGGTGGCGTTCGCCCACACCACTACTGCCTGCCCGTATTAAAGCGTCGTACCCACCAAGAGGCTCTGATTCGAGCGGCAACGTCGGGCGATCCAAGCTTCTTCTTGGGCACCGATTCAGCACCTCACATGCAAGGTGCCAAGGAATCTGCCTGCGGATGTGCTGGCGTGTATACCGCCCACGCAGCGATAGAGCTCTACGCTGAGGCCTTCGAGCAAGCGAACGCCATGGAGAAGCTAGAAAACTTTGCGTCGGTGTTCGGCCCTAAGTTCTATGGCCTAGAACCCAATACCGACACCATCACGCTGGTTAAACAACCTCAAAGCGTCCCCCAAAGCCTTGCTATGGCCGACAGCCAGCTCATACCAATGCGCGCCGGTGGCGAGATTGCTTGGAGCGTACTTAAGGATCCCCAGTGAGCGCCGACGAAGAGCTTTGCGAGATCAAACAGCGCTTTCGGGGCTTCTTGCCCGTCATTATTGATGTCGAAACTGGCGGCTTTAATGCCCAGACCGATGCATTGCTTGAAGTCGCGGCCACCATCGTACGCATGGAGCCAGACGGTGACCTGTATGTTCACGAGACGGTACACCACAATGTCGTGCCCTTTGAGGGCGCTAACCTCGAAGCCTCCGCTTTAGAATTTACCGGTATTGATCCCTACCACCCCTTTCGCGAGGCGCTATCAGAAGCCGACGCCCTAGAAAGCATTTTTAAAACGATTCGCAAAGAAATCAAAAGCACCCACTGCACACGCGCAGTCTTAGTAGGCCACAACGCGCATTTCGATGCGGGATTTATTAATGCGGCAGTCGAGCGAACGGGTTTAAAACGCAACCCATTTCACCCCTTCTCGTACTTTGACACCGCGACCCTCGCGGGACTTGCTTTTGGGCAAACGGTACTGGCCAAAGCGTGCTTACAAGCCGGGATCGAGTTTGATAACAAAGCCGCACACTCTGCGGCCTATGATGCCGACCGTACCGCCCAGTTATTTTGCAACATTGTGAATATTTGGCGCCAATGCGGTGGCTTTGACGCTAATCTTTAATCCTTAATCGCCCGACAATTGCGTCAATTCTTGATCCAGTGTCGCCATGAGACGCTCTAGAGAACCCGGAGCTAGTAGCGATAATTTTAACGATTCATCCAGTGGTAGCAGCTGCAATAAGTTGTAACCTACCTGCCAAGCATCGCGATAATCGATATCCAACTGCAAGCGTTCCACATGAGGATGGGCTTCGAGTGACTCCAGCACTTCGGCCAACCCCTCCCAGGTGTCCAGCAGGGGCGCGGGTGTCAGCGCTGCCTCAAACTCTGCGTCACACAATACCAAGCCATCTTCTGCCACCCGCAGGTTCGAGGCGGTAAACGTGTTTTTGCCTTGCAAGGTAATACCCAGCAATCCATTAGGCAGCTGATCCCAATCGACAATTTGCGCCACCGTGCCACGCTCGGCAACCACAGGGGGAACACGGCGGCCATCTTTCATGACTTCGCTCCCCTTAACCAATTGAATCACACCAAAGGTCGATCCCTCTCGCATGCACTGCTTCACCAGTTTTAGGTACCGCTGCTCGAATATCTGCAGCGGCATCTTGCCATAGGGCAGCAGGGTCGTCGGCAACGGAAACAGAGGGTATTCAGACTGCATGTTTAGGCCTTTGTTGGGTCAGACACTTCGTTAAGCCACGTCAAAATTTGCATGGCCTCTTCTTTACTCGAACCACAAAATTCGGGCTCCGCTTTAAAGTCATTACACCATCGGGGGCGCCTCGGATCACCGAATAAAGCACAACGGTCATCATCCATTAAATGCACGCAGCGCTCGCCCGCAGCCTTGCCATTGGGCATACCATAATAGGGTTGCTGAATATGTGGCACCCAACAGCAGGCGGCACAATGTTCACGACACTGCATGATTGGTTTCGGGGCCCAAGGGCTTCAGCAACACAATTAAACGCGGCAGCAGAAGAAGCGCACCCAGCACCGCAGCAATCATCGCCACCGCCGTCAACGCACCAAAATAAGTACTTGGCTTGAAGTTTGACAGAATCAGCATCGAAAAACCGATCACGACTGTTAAGGTCGTGTAGTACATCGCGCGCCCAATACTTAAATGACAGCGATGCATGGCCGCGGTGTAACTCTGGTCTAACGCAAATTCTCGCTTAAAGCGATGAACGTAGTGAATACAGTTATCGACTCCCATACCGACCACAATCGCAGCGATGGTAATAGTCATAATATCGAGCGGAATGTTCGCCAAGCCCATGATACCCAGCACCAAACCCGCCGCCAGCAAATTAGGGGCCAATGCCAGAAGCGCCAAACTCAGCGAACGGAACAACAGATAAAACATCACCAAAATCACACCAAAAACCGCACCTAAGGTCATGATCTGCGAGGCAAACAAACTTTGTAGGACGTTGTTATACAGGACCAACATGCCCGACATAGTGATACGCTCTTCTTCAATGCCAAGTTCGTTGATCAAATCGTCTTTGACCTGCTGCAAGAAAGCGTCGCGACGGAGCGTTTTACTGGTTTCCTTAACACGCAAACTAATACGTGCCTCGTTACGCTCAGCATCAAAATAAGGCGTTTGCAACAAATCGGCGATATCAGCGGGCATGCTACGCTGCACTAAGGCCAATTCGACACTACCTATAGGGCCGTTAAATAGCACCTCCACCGTGCTGAACAAGGTATCCAGCGACATGACCTTGCCAACCTCATCGCGGCTTTGCAGATAATTTTGTACTGCGGCAATTTCTTGTCGGCCTTGCAAACTAAACCAATAGCTCGGTGTAAACCCCGCCTCTTGAGCTTTCTCAACATCGGTAGAGTCACTGAACAAATCCCCGTCTGCGAATGGGTCATCCTCTGCGAACACATCGCCTTCTGAGGCGAACAGATCTTCGTCTGCAGCAAAGAGATCATCTTGTGATGATCCAGCAAACGGGTCGTCCTCCAAAAACGGGTCGTCATCCGCAAAATCGCCTGCGTCTGCTTCTGTGTTGCCACTACGACCAAGATCGGCGAACAAATCGATTTCTTCAGGGGCCGCTAAAGTGATATCGAACCCAATCGTGCCGCCTAGCTCAGCATCTAGCAGCTCCATACCCTGATAAATCTCGGTAGTTTCTTTAAAGTAGTCAATAAATCGGTTCTCGACTTTCAGCTGGCTCACGCCCGCCACCACAGTCACCACCAAAGCGCCTGTTAATGTAAGAATAAGACCACCGCGCTCGTCCACCCAACGGGCAAAATGTCTTGTAAAGGGTTTCTGATCCGCGGTATGCACCATCGGCTTTCCCGCCGGCCATACGCGCATCATGGCTGGAACGACTGTAAAAGCAAAAATTAAGGCCAGTGCAATACCCAGCGTCATCATCGAGCCAAAATCAATAACAGGCTGTATACGCGATACCAACAACGACAAAAAGGCAACAATCGTCGTCAAGCCAGTGTACAAACAGGGCACAGCCATGGCAGCCATGGCCGCTTCGATTCGGTCGGCATCAGCCATATCGGGATTACGCTGATGTATTTCGCGGTAACGCACCACCAAATGAATGGCGATCGACAAAGATATAATCAGCAATACCGCCACAAAGTTAGACGATATGACAGTCATACGCCAATCCATGGCCGCCAGAATACCCAGAACAACAGCTACGGTGACGATACAAGTCACAACGGGTATCGCGACCCAACGCGCACGTTGAAACACCACAGCTAACACCAACATCATAACGCCCACAATGGCAGCACCGAACACCACCAAATCACTGCGTACAAAGGCCACCATATCAGAGGCAATCATAGGTACGCCGCCCACAAAAATGTCGGCATGCTGACGGTAGCGTTCGGCAATTAAACGCACCGACTCGACCAGTTCACTGCGTTGCGCCATGGCGTACGCTGAAGCGGCTTT
>NZ_CBFHWH010000095.1:0-7346 GCF_965659035.1 Aequoribacter sp.
ATGTGGTTATGTGGTTATGTGGTTATGTGGTTATGTGGTTATGTGGTTATGTGGTTATGTGGTTATGTGGTTATGTGTTTTCTCATCCATGCATAAGCATAGACACAAACAGTATTTCACAGACCCCATCTCGATTCGTATCCTGCATTGCGTATCACAGTATCGGTAAATGCCATGATTTTGAGCCAACAAGAAATCGAAGAAGCCAATCAACGTTTGCGCAACGCAGCGCCAACAGACGTTATTCGCTGGGCCGTTGGCTTGGGCAGCTCTACCATCGCTTCTACCAGCTTTGGCGTTAATGCAGGCGCATTACTGCATATGATCGCGCAAACCACACCTAAATTACCGGTTATTTGGGTCGACTCTGGCTATAACGTTGCCGATACCTATCGAGTGGCTGATACCTTAACGCAACAATTACGGTTGAACCTGCACGTGTACAGCCCAGCGATGACGGCGGAGCGCCGCAATTCGATTCGCGGCGGCATACCGACCCTAGACGAGGCGGAACGCCATGCGGCATTTACGCGCGAAGTCAAACTCGAGCCTTTCGAGCGAGCACTTGCAGAGCACAAGCCCAAAGTGTGGATTAGCGGAATCCGTCGCGAAGAGACCGAATATCGGAAGTCATTGGATATTGTGTCCGTTGATGCCCGGGGCATCCTAAAAGTCGCGCCTCTGTTCTACTGGACCGAGCAACAAATACAAGTGTACATGAGAGAACACAGCATTCCCTCATGCGCACACTATTTTGACCCTACCAAAGTCTTAAGCGGCCGCGAGTGCGGACTGCACACTGCCGCTTAGGTTTAGCCCATTATCGCGCCGACGGTAATACCTAGGGCGATCGTAAATAACAAAAAGCCCGCGACCATTTTAAACAGCGATTTCATGTCTTTCGCGTCTTGCGTTTGATCGTCTTGGGTCATGTGATTAGCCATAAGATTTCCCTTTTTATTGATTTTAATTCCATGCACATGGCGTAAAATGCCCCATCATTGATTTTACTGCTTTGACCTAAATCAAAGCCGCAGTGAGGAGCCATGTTTACCGCTCAAGATGACCTTAGGCTCGCTCTTCGGGGCCTGCTTGATCAAGAATACGATGTAACCGCCAACAGTGCCAACTTTGGCTCGTTGCTGTATCACAGTCTGCCCGATCTAAACTGGGTCGGTTTTTATTGGTTGCAAGACAGCGAGCTTGTCCTGGGCGCCTTTCAAGGCAAACCCGCCTGTGTGCGCATTCCCCTTGGACGCGGCGTCTGCGGAACCGCTGCGGCAACACAAGAACCCCAAATCGTGGCGGATGTGCACACATTCCCAGGCCATATTGCCTGCGATGCTGACTCTCGATCTGAGCTCGTGTTACCCGTGATCGTCAACAGCAGCTTACTGGGCGTGCTGGATCTAGACAGCCCCATTGCAAACCGCTTTGATGAGCAAACCGTAACATTGGTATCAGATTTATTATCGATTTGGTGCGCGCACCAATACGCGAATATTTAAGGATTAAACCATGAGTTCTTCAACTTCACCTCAAGCCGTTAAGTCACTTCTTGCAGCAGATGACCAGATAGGTAATATCGTTCGCGTTCAAGGTTGGCTGCGCAGCAAGCGCGATTCCAAAGCGGGCATCTCCTTTTTAGCGATTCACGATGGTTCGTGCTTCGACACCATTCAGGCCGTTGTACCCGCCGAGCTCGGCAACTACGAGTCTGAGGTTAAAAAGTTATCGACTGGCTGCGCGGTGGACGTCTGCGGCACCTTGGTGCAATCCGAAGGCAAGGGCCAAGCGCTGGAAATACAGGCAACGCAGGTCATCGTTGTCGGCGACGTAGACGACCCCGAAGGTTATCCCATTGCCAAAAAACGCCACACCTTTGAATACCTGCGCACCCAAGCGCATTTGCGCCCCCGCACCAACACGTTTGGTGCGATTACTCGGGTACGTACCACGCTGGCCAACGCTATTCATCAGTTTTTCTTTGATCATGGGTTTCACTGGATCAACACACCGATTATTACGGGCAGCGACTGCGAAGGCGCGGGTGAACTCTTCCGAGTCAGTACCTTGGACATGCTCAACACGCCGAAGAATGCGCAGGGTCAGGTCGACTACAAACAGGACTTTTTCGAGCAAGAAGCCTTTTTAACGGTATCAGGACAGCTCGAGGTCGAGTCGTACTGCTTAGCCATGTCCAAAGTCTATACCTTTGGTCCTACGTTCAGAGCCGAGAACTCTAACACCAGCCGCCACCTCGCCGAGTTTTGGATGATCGAACCCGAAGTGGCCTTTGCTAACTTAGCCGACAACGCCGACCTAGCCGAAGCGCTGTTAAAACACGTATTCACTCGCGTGATGAACGAACGTGAAGACGACATGGCCTTCTTTAATCAGCGCATCGACACCACGGTGCTCGAGCGACTGACCAATGTGATCGAGCAACCCTTCGAGCGCATCGATTACACCGACGCCATAAAAATATTGGAAAACTGCGGCCAGAAATTCGAGTTCCCCGTCAGCTGGGGTATTGATATGGCGTCCGAGCACGAACGCTATCTAGCGGAAAAACACGTAGGGCGGCCCGTCGTTGTGATGAACTATCCCAAAGATATTAAAGCCTTTTATATGCGTTTAAACGATGACGAAAAAACCGTCGCAGCGATGGATGTCTTGGCTCCCGGCATTGGCGAAATCATCGGCGGCAGCCAGCGTGAGGAGCGCCTCGATGTGTTGGACTCGCGCATGGACGAGACGATGCGAGAACACTTGTGGTGGTACCGGGATTTACGCCGCTATGGCACGGTGCCACACGCTGGCTTCGGCTTGGGTTTTGAGCGCTTGCTGAACTACATTACCGGCATGGAGAACGTACGCGACGCCATCCCTTTCCCTCGAACACCAGGCAACGCGCACTTCTAAGAGCGGCCGAAACCCTGCGGGTCACCAGCGCTCTGGTTGGTGACCTCGCTACAACTGACCAACCGCAAAAGCCAGGGCTTGTGCGTTGACCTCTGCGGCGCGTTCAACTGACCTCGCTTCCGAGTAGCACCGCAACTCGGGTGCATTACCTGACTGGCGAAAATGCACGATCACGTTATCTTCAAAGATAAGACGGCAACCATCAGTCAAGTCCGTTGCGATCAGCTCACCCAAGCTCAAAGTCTCTGCCAACTCAAACGGTAGTTTTGCCATCAAGTCGATGAAGGCTTGCCCGCGCTCGGGCGCCACACCCTTCACGCGATCGCTCGCCGTAAAAATAGCCGGCAATTGAGCATCCAAGTCGGCAACCGAACAGGCTTGTCCACGGCACTCGCGCATCACCGCCAGCAGCGGCAAGGCCGCGTCACGCGTTGCCAGAGGCGCCAAGTCCTTACCATCGATTTTGATGGCAGATGCCGTTAGAAACCCGCCGTTCGCCTCATAACCGACCACCGACTGACAGCTCGACGTAAGCGCTTGCATACCTTCAATCACATAGGGTGAACCAATTTTAGTTCGTTCTACCCGATCAAAAGCGCCGCATTCGCTTACCACAGAATTTGAGCTCACCGGTGTCACTACGGCATCGGCTCCAAGGGCTTTAGCGCACAACACGCCCAGACGATCACCCCGCAACCACTGCCCCTTCGCGTCACCTATCAAGGGGCGGTCGGCATCACCATCAGTAGAGAACAAGACATCGAAGTCGTATTCGCTGGCCCAGGCTTTGGCGCGCTCATGATCTTCTCGGCTGACCGCCTCGGTATCAATCGGCACAAATTGATCGGTGCGCCCCAAAGCCAAAATGCTGGCTCCCAAACGCTGAAAAAGGTCAGCAAACAAATCGCGTCCAACACTGGAGTGTTGATAGATCGCGACTGTGCGACCCTCTAAACATCCGGCATAACACGCCAAATAGCGCTGACAGTAGGTTTCATAGGCTGCGGCATTCGCCGGAGGTAATACGGCACTCAAGCTCGAAGTCAGTTCGACAGGGGCATTGTTAATGGCCTGCTCATCCGCTTTGGTGATTTCGCCACTCGCCGTATAAAACTTTATTCCGTTACGATCAAAGGGAATATGTGAGCCCGTGACCACGATGGCAGGAAAGCCTGAAACACCCGCGTAATAAGCGATCGCAGGCGTTGGCAAGGCACCTACGTAATCGACATCGACACCTAAATCTTCAGCCGCTTTAGCGCAGGCGCTGGCAATGCTCGGGCTTGAATCACGCAAGTCATGCCCCAGCACTACAGTGCTCGGCTTATCAACTACAGCCGTCAAAAACGCGTAAGCAAACCCGTAAACCACTTCATCTGTTAAATCACTGACCAACCCGCGCACACCGCTGGTACCGAACTTAACATCTTTAGACTGGGTTAACTGTAAAGTTGTTTGTGTCACGCAGAACTCCGCACGAGTTTAAATTTGAATGGTATCGCCAATCATTGAGCGCTCGACGACAACGCGCGAGGCACGGCCCAGCAACTCAATGAATAAATAAGCACGCTCTTCGTCTTTGCTAATGTCAAACACCCCAGCCAAACCCGCAAAGGGCCCTTGCAAGATCTCGACTTTATCGCCTTTTTTATGGGGCCAATCCGATTCGTTCTTAGCGCCTAGGTCTGGGTCCTGCTGCACCTGAAGAAACTCGACGACCTCATCGGGAACAGGGATGATATCTTGACCAAAACGCACCAAGTTAAAGACGCCCACGGTCGACCTTACCGGCGCCAAGTCATCGGTACCGTAGTCGACATCAATGAACAGATATCGGGGGAACAAGGGCGATACGACCAACTGCCACTTACCTCGAACGCGCTTACGCTGCTGCAGCTTAGGCAAAAATACGCGATAGCCTTGCCGCGAAAGATTAAGCTCAGCGGCATCTTCTTGCTTGGGTTTTGTTTGCACCACTAACCAGGTCACGCGATTAGGCCTTGTCTTAAAAAAACGTCGCTATTGTACGCGATTTAAACGGCATCGGACATTTTGAAAATGTCCGTTTTGTAATCTCGCGCGCACCACAGCACAAACCGTCGGGCTAGGCTCGGTTACAGTGCTGAAAACAAACCAATCAAGCCACCGAACATCACGAAACCCCGACGCGAGGGAGAGCGCTAGAGGTTTCTTTGAGTGCCAATGGGAGCGATATTTCGCTGATTGCATTCCCAGCATTGCAGGTGTTGCCGGCACGCCGTTGTTCAGAGCAACAGCGCGTGAAAGCCAGTCGACCGCCGGCTCGAGAAGGAACCTGTAGGGCTAGGCCCGGTTACAGTGCTCCAACCAACACCCCAACACCCGAAAACACAGCTACCCCCAAATGGAGGAAGCGCCGACGTCGCACACTCATGGACATGCTGATACTCTGTGGCAATTCCACCAAAAGGACACACGCTTGAAAGAAAACCCAAACTTCACCAGCGAGCAACGCCAAGCCTTACAACACGTTGCGCAAGAGCTTCGGCTTGTGCTCGAGCACATGACTACATTAAATGGTACTGCCGAAGAACTCGAAGCTATCGCCGATCAAGTCAAAGCGCTCAGCGACGCCATGGCGCCCATGACTGGCAACAAAGCTTTAGAGCATTTTACGTTGGAGTGGGGGGACGATTTAAATTCACCCTTGCCCATGAGCCCCATCACCGGACGATATCACCCGGTTGCCCCGCCCGTTGAACTAAGCATAGAGGGCAGCACTCTCGTAGGAACGGTCACCCTGAACAAAGTTTACGAGGGAGGGCCCGGCTGGGTGCACGGCTCTTGGATAGCGGCAATCTACGATCAGTTATTGGCGTTTGCGGGAATATTCAATAAAACGGGGGGACCGACTGCGAATTTAACGGTCGACTTCATGAAGCCCACCCCAATTAATACACCTTTGCGCTTCGAAGCCACTATTGATTCTGTGGCCGATAAAAAGATCTACATGAGCGGCCGCTGTTATTGCGAGGATCAATTAGTGACAAAGTGTGAAGCCTTATTTATTCAACATAGCTTTCGCTAAAACGGGCGCGCACTCGACGCGCCCATGACAAGTTTAATTAGAAATTTCGCAGCTCTCGCGTGAATTGCCGGCGTCAAAATACTCTTGAAAAACTTTCGGAGTGCGACCGCGTCCCGTCCAAAGGTATTCTTCTCCATTCACAACTAAACGGTATTTTGGCGCTACTGCACCACGTGGTTTGGTTGCTGCTTTGGATTTTGCTTTTTTTCCGCCGCGCTTTGGACTGGCGCTCAAATCTTCGGGGGTAAGCCCCGACTGCGCCAGTAAGGCTTGAATGCGCTCAATATTCGCCTGTTTTTCTTTTTCGGCTTTTTCCGCTTCTTTCTGCTCAAGTTCGGATTTTACGCTTTGTAATATGCCAATTAATTTATCAACTTCGTGCAGCGCCAAACGTTTTGCTTCGGCTTTTGCTTTGGCTTTAGATTTTACATAAATATCAAAGGCAGATACTTTGGCCACGGGATGTCTCCATTAACTTATTTATTTAACGGAGTGTAAATAAAAATGAATTTTTGGTAAAGAAATGGTGGCCTTTGATTAAATTAATCAAAGCGTATTTTAAACACCGACTATTTTATTTAAATAAAACTCGTCGCAGCCTAACCAAAAATAACGCCGTGATAATACCCAGACTATCGGCCAACCAATCGCCCCATTCAGGCGCTCGAGTCTCGGTTAATGCCTGAAAGAACTCGATAAGTGCACCATAAATCAGCAACCCCCCAATGACGTACAGAATATGCTTGGGATAAGACCAATAACCCAGAGTTGCCAGAACCAAAAATGCCAGCGCATGCATAATTTTATCCGAGAAAAGCATAACACCCTGAACCGTACTGGTTGGCAGCAGCGCTAAGATCATAAAACCGCCCAGGGCCAACCAAAATAGAATGCGTAAATGGCTTAGCGAAACTAAGGGGAATACGGGTGTTTTCATGAAACTACCGATTGGGTGGAATCGCGTAAGTGCCGACACCATGTGCCACCATGTCGTCATCGCCTTGGCTGTAAATCGCCACACTGCCCACAGCCTGTGTTTTACCAACCTTGTGTAAATCGCACACAGCCCTTAAATCTCTGTTAGCGGCGGGCTTGCGCAAGAAATTTATGGTGAGATTCGTCGTCACAGCAAGTGGAACAAGACCTATCGTTGCCAGTACCGCCACGTACAGTGCGGTATCGGCAAGCTCCATCATGGTAGGACCAGAGATAGTCCCACCAGGACGCAAATCTGAATCGCCAACCAAACGGATAAGCTCACAGTGATTGTGCGAGGCACTCACAATACGGCTTTTAAACCCCGGGAATTCCGTATTTAAAAAATCTTGGAGCTGATTTGCAGATAAGGTTGAAG
>NZ_CBFHWH010000096.1:0-7153 GCF_965659035.1 Aequoribacter sp.
ATGTTACCCTCGGCCATCGCCGACACAATGTTAGGGGGTATGAGTTGAGTAAGATCTGGCGTCGCCGATACGGACCCAGTAAGGCCCTCCGTCAGCTCCAAATCGGGCATAGGGACGACCGACACAAACCGCATAATTGCAAGCCCCAGAGGGACTGCAGCAACCGTAGTGCCCACATACCAGATTAAGGCATAAGCCCCCATGCGACCCGCAGTACCAACATTCGACAGCGATCCCACCGCGTGCGTGATCGAGACCAGCACCAAAGGCACCACCAGCAACTTCAAAGCCTGCAAAAACAATAGACCAATAGGTTTTATTACAGTGCCAAGCTGAGGCGCCAGCAAACCAAGGACAGTGCCGGCCCCTAGGGCCAACAATGTCAAAAACCAAAGAGGTCTAGAGCGCATCACTTGCGATAATCTGGCACGCCAAACTCATTGCGATAGGCAAACAATGCCTGGCTTCCGCCCGTGTGTAAAAACACAACGTTTTGATCCGCAGACCATGTGCCTTGGCGAATCAAGTCAATTAAGCCGGCCATCCCTTTCGCAGAGTAGACTGGGTCTAACAATATACCCTCAGTTCTGGCCAACATTTCTATGGCTTCGATACTCGCCGACGTCGACAAACCATAACCATCGCCGACATAACTGCAGTTAACGCGAACATCGTCGGCTTTAACGATCGCACCCAACCCCATGTGTTCTGACGTCGCATTGGCAAGCTTAAGCACATTGGTGTGCTGAATTGCATCGGGCGCTCGAACACCGATACCCAGTACAGGAATATCGGCTCTTGCACCAACCATCCCCGCCACTAAACCCGCTTGAGTTCCCGCGCTCCCCGTTGCGTGGACCAGACAGTCTATCGTCAAACCCATATCATTGGCTTGTTGCGCTAATTCCAAAGCAGCATTCACGTAACCTAATGCGCCGGTGGGGTTAGATCCGCCGCCCGGAATAATGAAGCACTTCCGCCCTTGCTGCTCTAAACGATTAGCTAGCGCTTCCATTGCCCCATTCATGTCGGTGCCAGCCGCCGTGTAGTGCAACTCGGCACCGACAATGTGATCAAGCAGCACGTTGCCATTGAAGTTGTAATCAGCATTCTCGGTTCCAACACGATCTTCCAAGATCAGCTCACAATGCAAACCACATTTCGCAGCGATCGCCGCAGTTTGGCGCGCGTGATTAGACTGGGTCGCTCCCTGAGTAATAATCGTGTCGGCACCCTCTTTTAAGGCCTGCCCCATCAAAAATTCCAGTTTTCGCGTCTTGTTACCACCGCCTGCCAGGCCTGTACAGTCATCGCGCTTAACCCAAAGCTGGGGGCCACCCAACAGCTCGGTCAAGCGAGGCATATGCTCTAACGGCGTTGGTAAATGCGCAAATTGAAGCCTAGGGAAACGCGATAACTTCATAATTTAATCCAAAACAAAGTAAACAAGCGTCGATCATATTCTCGTGTCAGCCAAGACACCAATGCTTATTTTGAACCGAGCGATACCTTCGACGCATGGGGCCTATACTGATTTGTATCCGATGCCGTAGAAATTGGCATTGGTCAAACAAAGTCCCCAATGCCTACCATGAATGCGTCTAAAAACCATTGTGGGGATCACAGAATGAAAAAAACCAGCGTAGCTATCGCAGTAAGCGGGCTCATCGCCTCCAACGCTTTTGCCCAAATGCAACTTGAAGAGGTGGTTGTTACCGCGCAAAAAAGAGCGCAGAGCCTGCAAGATGTGCCTATTGCCATCAGTGCCTTTACCTCTGATGACTTGAATCGTATCAACACCGCAACTTTAGCAGATCTGCAGTACTCAACGCCCAACCTAACGGTTAGCCCGAACGGTCGCTCGAACTCGAGCATCGGTATTCGCGGCGTATCTGACTTTTCCCGCAACCCAGGCTACGACAACCGAGTAGGCGTGTATGTCGACGGCTTGTTCGTGGGACGCTCGGCGGCCGCAAACCAAGCCACTCTCGATCTTGAGCGCATTGAGGTGCTGCGTGGCCCTCAAGGCACTCTGTTCGGAAAAAATACGGTCGCCGGGGCCATCTCACTCACCACTAAAGCCCCAACGAATGAGCTGCACGGCTTCGTTAAAGCCGAGATCGGCAACTACAGCCGCCAAGCCATCACCGCTATGGTCAACGCACCACTTAGCGAGTCGCTTTTTGCCAAAGTCATGATCAACGACACACAGCGCGACGGACACGTCAGAAACCTGTTCACGGGCGGTGATCTGAACGGTTTAGATGATCAGTCAATCCGCTTACAGTTACGCTATGAGAACGACACCACAAACGCCACACTATCGGTAGACCGCGATGAGCGAAAAGCCCCGTTCCACGGCCGCGAAGCCCTAGTCGACGCTCCTGCCTATGCACCAAACCCCTATGAAGTTCGCTTTGACGAACCTCAGCGCCAAGACATTGAACTCGAGGGCTTAAGTTTGGTTGTAAACCACAGCCTAGACAACGGCATGGAATTTTCGTCTTTGACGGGTTATCGCAAAACCGACTTCAGTAATAATGCGGAAGAGGACTACACCGACTCGCAGGTGATTACCAGCGCCTTCAGTCGTGTCACGAGTTCTTTAGGGGAAGTAAGCGAACACACTTCGCAAGAATTTCGCTGGGTATCAGCGGCCAGCGACACTATGGACTACACCGTTGGCCTGTACTACTTCGACCAAACCAACGAATCGGATAGCAGTGCTGCCCTTCTGGGCGGCGTAGCCAGCGTATCCGTGCCGGCAAAGGTTGACGTCACATCCTATGCAGCGTACCTGCACGGTAACGTACAACTCTCCGAGAAACTGCAGTTCACGGGCGGCGTGCGCTACACCTACGAGAAAAAAGACGTTCAATTTGATATCAGCGACACGACCGGTTTGTTCACTAACGCTTCCTACGCTGACAATTTTAGCACCGACGACATCTCGCCAAAGCTCGGCCTAAATTACTTTATGTCTGATGACACGATGCTTTACGCAAGCTATGGCCGCGGCTTTAAAAGCGGTGGCTGGAATGTCGATTTCGTCAGCACCCTGGAACAATTGGCTTTCGGTGACGAATCGGTTAACAGCGCCGAGGTGGGTATTAAAACGACGCTTTGGGATGGTCGCGCACGCATCAATCTAGCCTATTTTGATGCGCAATACGACGATTTCCAGGTGCGCCAGTTCGTTGAACTGTCCAACGGCGGTACCGTAGCGACACTGACTAACGCAGGCGAAGTGACCAGCTCGGGTATCGAGGCGGATATCGAGGTACTTCTCACCGAAAATCTGACCTTCTGGGCCACGTACGGATACACTGATAGTGAGTTCGACTCGTTTAAAGACGGTGGCGGTGCGGGCATTGACTACGACGGCAACAAGCTTGCAGACGCACCCGAAACGACCTACAGCATCGCGATTGAAGCGCGCTTCCCAGTCGCGAGCGGCGAAGTCGTAGCGCAGGTCGACTACAACTACCGCGACGATTTTTTCACCAACCCCAACAATGCTGCGATCAATACGGTCAAAAGCTACGATCTCGCCAACGCACGTATCGGCTACGAGCCAAACTCGGGTGGCTGGTCAGTGCACGCTTGGGTTAAAAACCTGGCCGATAATGACGACATTATCTATGCCAGCCGTTCTTTCTTGGGCCTTCCGCGTGGCACCTATATAGAACCGCGTATGACGGGTTTGACCCTGCAATATCATTTTGGAGAATAGGCTTAATTAATAAGATCCTGCGCGACTCTTGGGTCGCGCAGTACTTCACCAGTATTCAAAAATTCAGCAGCACCCATAACCACTTAACATCTGTTTGCCCCAGGGCTTTAGTAAGACAAAAGACCGCATTCTGTCGGTTTGTGAAAGTCCTCATTTAACTCGTATTTAAATCTATACGTCTTGCTCAACCCTACCTAGAACGGTTTAGATTGAGCTACGTAGCACTTTGTGTAGCTGCGGCGCAAAAATAATCGTTTTATCGTGATACGCCATCGCCTCTTCAGTCGTTGCCAGCCAGCGAATCACCTCTGCCACATCCGCGGGATCGGTAGGTCCGAATCGAGCTGCGGCGTCTTCGCCAAAGTGATTGGCCTTCATGACTTGGGTGTAGACAAACCCTGGTTCCACGTTAAAAAAACGCAGACCTGGCTCTGTATGCTCTATGCGTAACGCGGGCACCATACGGATCAATGCCGCCTTCGAAGCTGGATAGGCAAAACTCCAACCTCCCTGATCAACTGGGACAGGTGGATTATTAACTGCCGAGCCGGAGACCATATTCACAATGACCCCACCACCGCGTTCGACCATGCTTGGCAACACCTTTTGAACCGCCATGGTCGGCGTCGTGACATTACCGGTAAAAATTGCCTCCACCTGATCCATTTCAACATCCAAGAAGCGCGCGAGATTACCCGGCCCTTGGTAACACGCATTGTTAAACAACAAATCGATAGGACCCAAGGTTGCAACCGCTTCATCAATGGCGGCCAAAACAGTGTTGGGCTTTAGAATGTCGGAGGTTAAGCACAAGGCCCTACCACCGACTTCCTCGATACGTGCGGCTGTCATCTCTAAACTGCCTGATAGCGAGGTCGTTACCGCACCGTAGGTGTGTTCACTGCCCTCCTTTAGCGTGCGCGCGGTAATCGCAACATCATAGCCGGCCTTCGCTAATTGAACGGCTGTTTCTGCTCCAATGCCACGGCTTGCGCCGGTGATGAACGCAACTTTTCTAGTCATACAAAATTCCCCTCAAGCCAGGGACAACGCCCCTCACGAGTACAAGGCAGTGTCCGATACCCAAATCACGTGGACATCCCGACGAGCATACTTGTACACCCCATTTTCTTGGCGAATCTCCTCATCATATCGAATGGCCATATCCAACTTGCGCGCAACGCCATCTTTTTCGTACAAGTGATTCGCAATGCTGTAGGTCTCACCCCGGTAAACCTCGTCCTGCCACTCGCCCAACTGGTTACCCACCATGTGCATGGTTGCCGAGAAGTTGTCTTTTAAGAAACCCAATTGCGCCTCAAAAGCGGCTGCTCCGTCGCACTGCCATTCGGGACCGGTTTGCTTAAAGTCCTCGGTGACGATGTCTTTAACATCAGAAAAGTTTCGTTTATCGCAGATACTGGCGTAGCGTAAGGCTAATAGCTTTTCAATTCGTCGTGTGCTCATAACCGGTCTCTTTGTTATTCGATTTATGGTCGTCTTTGTGCGGGTCTAGCTTAACCGAGATCGCAGGGCACGGAATAACCCATATGGATCAGACCAGAATACTCAGGCGCTGCCGCTAATCCGCTGAACATTTGCTTGCATTCGGGGTCAGAAGGCTGAGTTTAGTCTGTTGATACGCGACTAAACTTGCTTTTTACACTAAAAAGCTCTATTTTGGCCAAGTGGCCTTACCAAATTGGCGGGCATTAAACCTTCGGCGGGAGCAAAGGCATGAACAGGGTAACAACCAAACCGATTCGAGAATACAACCAAACTGATAAAGCAGGACCGAGTCGTCTCTTAGTTTGCGCATTGGCTTTGCTACTCACGGGATGCGCTGACTTAACAGACCAACACGCAACCAGCGAACCGGCCGCCTATACTCAACCCCAGCTCGTCAAAGTCGCCAAGCAATACTTAGAAATCGACGGCTATACCTTCAAAGACCTGAACGACAACTCAAGCCTAGACCCCTACGAAGACTGGCGCCTGCCAATCAGCGAACGTGTGGGCGACCTAGTAGCTCGCATGACCGTCAATGAGAAAGCGGGCATGATGCTGATTCAAACGCTAAACGCTGAATCTCAAGGCTTGCTGCCCGACAAGGCCGAAAAATTTGTCAAGCAAGAGTATATGACACGCTTCATCTTTCGCAATCCCGTCGTGCCCAACCCAGACCGCTCAGCGCCCTCAGGCCGAAGTGGTGCCCAAATTACGCCCTTCGAAGCAGCAAATTACACCAATGCTATTCAAGCCTTGGCCGAATCCACCCGCCTGGGCATTCCGGCCTTGTTCAAGTCCAACGCACGCAATCACTATGAACAAGATGCACGACCTGGAATTAACTTATCGGCGGGTTCGTTCTCGACCTGGCCTAAAGAAGCCGGCCTTGCGGCTACACGCGACCAAGACCTAATACGCGAATTCGCTAATATTATGCGCCAAGAATGGATCGCGATCGGCTTACGCGGCATGTACGGTTATATGGCGGATTTATCGACCGAACCCCGATGGTATCGAGTACACGAAACATTCACTGAGGATGCTGATCTCGCCGCAGATATCATCACTACCTTGGTCACGACGCTTCAGGGCGAACAACTCAGCAACGAAAGCGTGGCACTTACTATCAAACATTTCCCGGGCGGTGGTCCGCAAGCCGGGGGCGGCGATCCCCACTATCACTTTGGTCGCAATCAAAGCTACCCGGCCGGTCAATTTGATTCACATCTCAAGCCCTTCGTTGCCGCTATCGACGCGGGAACCTCATCAATCATGGCCTACTACGGCATACCCGTAGGGCAAGATTATCAACCCAATGACGTCGGCATGGCATTCTCAAAAGGCATCGTGACCGGGCTATTACGAGAAAAACTAGGATTCAAAGGCTACGTGAATTCCGATACCGGTATTATTGGTCCCGTCGGCGCAAACCGCGCCTGGGGACTTGAGGACAAATCGATCGAAGAGTTACTGAGCCTAGCAATCCATTCTGGCACCGACGTACTGTCCGGTTTTGATGACCACAGTCAAATACTGTCTTTGGTCGAGAGCGGTTTAATCAGCGAAGAGCGACTCGACCTCTCTGTCGCACGCTTACTCAAGGAACAGTTTGAATTGGGATTATTCGAAAACCCCTATGTCGATCCCTATGCTGCAGCCCAGCTAGTGGGCAATCCAGAATTCCAAGCCAAAGCGGATCTTGCCCAACGTAAGGCGATCGTGCTGTTAAAAAATGAAAATGACCTCTTGCCCATCAAAGCAACAGGCAGGTCAGCGCGCCTATTCACCTTAGGCGTCGATACAAGTATGCCATCAAGAGACGGTGTCTTGATTGAGAGCGGTGAAACCAATCCAGAAGCTGTCGGCAATGCCGACTATGCTCTCATCCGCGTAACCGTCACCAACCCCGTC
>NZ_CBFHWH010000097.1:0-7130 GCF_965659035.1 Aequoribacter sp.
GCCAATAATCATGCTGGGCCGATGTGTCTGCGAGTTAACCCACGGCTTCACTCTGCTGACGACTACCTACAGACACTACGATCTATGGATATTGATGGCACACTGTCCGAACTCGCACCCGAGTGTATCCGTTTAAATCAAGCTTGCTCCGTAGAAAAACTTCCAGGCTTCGACAAAGGTTGGGTGTCAATCCAAGACGAAGCGGCTCAGGTAGCCGCTCAACTCTTCGCGATCGAAGCCAAGCAAAAAGTTTTAGACGCGTGCTCCGCACCCGGAGGAAAAACCTGCCATTTAGCGGAGTTATATCCTGACGCCCACTTTGTAGCGCGCGACATAAATAGTGAGCGCTTACTTAAAGTTAGAGAAAGCGCCGAAAGGCTTGGGTTAACGATCGACATACAAGAACTTTCGCAAGCGCAGGACGCCGAACAGGAATGTTTTGATCATATTCTTGCCGACGTGCCATGCTCGGGCTCTGGAGTTGTTCGTCGGCACCCCGACATTAAGACCTTGCGGTTGGAGTCAGATTTAGCGCAGTTTCACGCACAGCAGCTTCAAATTCTGCAGAATCTTTGGCCCAAACTCAAACCGGGTGGAACGCTTTTGTACGTCACTTGCTCGATCTTCGAGCAAGAAAACGATCAAACAATCCGGCTGTTTCTGCAACAAGAAAAACAGGCCTCGATACAGGCAATTAACAAATCATGGGGGTACACCACAGAGTTTGGGCGTCAGCTCATTCCCCAAAGAGACGGCTCGGATGGGTTGTACTTTTGTCGCGTACAAAAAGCTTGAAGCCACAAACAAAAACACTGGGATTCTAAAGCAGGATTCAGTATGGTACGTAAAACCTTAGTAGGCACCGAATCGCGATGAAAATCATCATACTAGGTGCAGGTCAAGTAGGCGGGACGCTCGCCGAACAGCTGGCCAGCGAACAAAACGATATTACCGTAGTAGACACTGACGCCGCTATCCTTAGAGGCTTGCAAGACCGGCTCGATATTCGCACAGTGGAAGGCCCTGCATCCTTGCCCTCGACCCTAGAGCGCGCCGGAGCCGCAGACGCCGAGCTCATTATTGCAGTGACCAACAGTGACGAAATTAACATCGTCGCCTGCCAGGTCGCTCACAGTGTGTTCAATAGCCCTAAAAAAATTGCTCGAATTCGAGACCAAGATTACTTGAACTACCACTCCCGCCTGTTTGAAGATGCCCATATACCCATTGACGTCATTATTGGGCCCGAGCAATTGGTTACCCAAAACATCAAACAACTTATCGTAAATCCGGGTGCACTGCAGGTGCTAGATTTTGCAGACGGGCGCGTGCAGCTGGTGGCCGTCCGGGCGGTCGCAGGCGGTCCTATTGTTGGGCATCAGCTCAAAGAAATACGCGAGCACATGCCAAAAGTTGATACTCGTGTCGCCGCTATTTTCCGGCAAGATCGTCCGCTAATTCCCGAGGGCGACACCATCGTCGAGGCAGGAGACGAGGTCTTTTTCTTGGCAGACCGAAAGCACATTCGCAACGTGATGTCAGAACTTCGACGAATCGATAAGGATTATCGCAAAGTGATCGTTGCCGGCGGCGGTAACATTGGTAGCACGCTAGCGTTGGCTCTAGAAGACCAGTATGACGTTAAAATCATCGAGCAAAACTACCAGCGCTGTCGAACACTGTCAGAAAAAATGAAGTCCGCGCTAGTACTTCATGGAAGTGCCGCAGATCCTCAGCTTTTGCGTAACGAAAATATTGAAACCACCGATGTGTTTTGTGCTTTGACCAACAACGACGAATCCAACATTATGATGTCGATGTTAGCAAAACGAATGGGAGCCAAGAAAGTCATCACACTCATCACCAACCCTGCTTACTCCGAGCTTATTGGTGACGAAATCGATATCTCAATTTCACCCCAACAAATAACGATTGGTACATTGCTCACCCATGTCCGGAAAGGTGATATTAGTAGTGTGCACTCACTTCGTCGAGGAGCTGCGGAGTCTCTAGAGATCGTCGCGCGGGGAGATAAAAAATCATCCAAGGTCGTGGGCCGCCGACTCGATGAGATTAAGCTGCCCGCGGGCGTCACGATCGGAGCAATTGTGCGCGGCAACGATGTTATTATCGCGCACGGACATGTCGCGGTTGAACACGAGGATCACGTCATTCTTTTTGTAACCGACAAAGCCCGAATAGGGGAAGTCGAGAAGCTGTTCAATCCGGGCTTTGGATTTTTCTTTTAGGTTATGTCGTTAGCAACCTCCTTTAGAATTCTTGGCATACTGCTAATGCTGTTTTCGACCGCTATGCTACCCTCGCTTGCGCTTGCGTGGCTTGATCAGGACAACACGATAACGGCGTTTATTGATGGTTTTTTAATTACCCTCTTAGGTGGGTTCTTACTATGGGCTCCCTGCGCGGGTGCGCATTCAGAACTACGTATTCGCGATGGCTTTTTCGTAACGTCTTTATTTTGGTTAGTTCTTGGGACCTTTGGAGCTGCGCCTTTATGGTTAGCACCCGACCTTGGTTTGACATTGCCCGCGGCAATTTTTGAGTCGATCTCAGGGTTGACGACTACGGGTGCGACGGTTTTAGTTGGATTGGATGATCTGCCAAGGTCACTGTTACTCTATCGTCAGTTATTGCAGTGGTTAGGCGGTATCGGAATTATCGTAGTCGCCATGGCGATATTGCCCATGCTCGGGGTCGGAGGTATGGCCTTGTATCGGGCCGAAACGCCAGGTCCATCCAAGGACAACAAGCTGACGCCTCGTATCAGCGGCACGGCTCTCGCGCTGTTTTACGTCTATATTACCCTCACCTTGGCCTGTGCTTTGGCTTATTACTTGGCCGGTATGAATAGCTTCGATGCCATTGGACATGCGTTTTCCACGGTTGCCATTGGTGGCTTCTCCACCCACGACGCGAGCATGGGCTACTTTAACAACGATAGCATTTTATGGATTAGCAGCTTATTTATGGCGATTGCCGCCATAAACTTTGGTCTACATTTTTTTGCTTGGAAACACAAAAGCCTAAAAGGTTATGTTTCAGATCCCGAAACGGGTTTCTTTTTGCTTTGTCTTGCAGCGAGTATCGTCGTAACCTGCCTGATATTACTCGCCACAAAAACTCTTGATCCGCAAGAAAGTGTGGTGCACGGCGTCTTCCAAGCAATATCCATGGCAACAACGACCGGCTTCACGACAACAGACTTTTCGTCTTGGCCAACCTTTCTTCCTATGATGCTGATATTGTTTTCGTTTATTGGCGGCTGCGTTGGCTCTACGGGTGGCGGCCTGAAAGTGATGCGGGTTTTATTAATCGTGAAACAGGGCCTGCGCGAGATGCGCCAGCTCATCCACCCTCAAGCCATCATTCCACTGCGAGTCGGCGGACGTCGAGTAGATGCAGCTATTGTGAGCGCGGTGTGGAGCTTTTTCGCCGTTTATGTCATCGCTTTTTTGATGATCTTGTTACTTTTAATGGCAATGGGCTTAGATTTTTTAAGCGCTTTCTCTGCCGTTGCGGCGTCATTAAACAACTTAGGCCCAGGCTTGGGTGATGTATCTGCGAACTACTCTACCGTATCGGACCACACGAAGTTAGTGTTGGCCTTCACTATGCTACTGGGTCGTCTGGAAGTATTTACCTTGTTGGTATTGTTTACACCCATGTTTTGGCGCCGTTAAGCGCTCTATGCATTTGCGCGCTGCTTTTTAATCAACTCATAAGCCGCTTGGATTTCTTGCGACTTCTCAGTCGCGAGTTTGACCATAGAGTCTGGCACGCCTTTAGCTATCAGTTTGTCTGGGTGATTCTCGCTCATCAGCTTCCGGTAGGCGCGCTTGACCTCGGCATCGCTGGCCGTGTGTTGCACGCCTAAGGCGTCGTAAGCTACTTGAATGTCATTAATAGTACCCTGGGACCCTGGGGTTTCATGGAAGCGACCTTGCGCTTGCGCCATTCGTAATAAATGGGCGACCTGAGCTTCACTAAATCCAAGCAACCGGCCAATATGATCAAGAACATTGCGCTCGGCGGGATCCATCGTGCCATCGGCAAGCGCCATTGAAATTAAGAAAAGCAGCAGCGTTTGCTTCAACTGCGGATGGCGACCAGCTAGACCTAAGAAATCATTAACGACCACCTCTAACTCAAAGTCTTTACTTGACCCCTCTTTAAATAACGCAATTGCCCGCTGTCGACCTCTCGCGTCTAAACCCATTTGAGAGATTAGCGCCTCAGCATGAGCTATTTCGGATTCACTTACCCGCCCATCGGCCTTCGCTAGGCAACCCAATAGTCGAAACGTAGTCGTAAAAAAGCTTTCTTGAATTTTTGCTCGAAACTCAGGCGAAGCAAACTGCGCTAAACCACCCAGACCTTTGTCAAACGCATGGCCCACCCAAAGCCCTAGTAACAAGCCCAAGGGGCCCAAGGTTAGAAAGCCAATAAGACCCCCCACCAACTTTCCCATATACTGGTTTTTCATTTAGTTACCTCGATGGTAGGGATTTGGACCCTGTTGTGGTCTAACTCTAAAGCGCTTATACGTCCATTGATACTGCTCAGGATAGGGTGCTAACAATTCGGCTATACCTCGATTCATAACGGTCATCGCGACCGTCAGGTCTTCAGTATATATTGCGTCATCGGCGGGCTGGATAAGCACTTCAAAACCTTGATCCACTCGATACGCGATTAAATAAAACAACCGAGCACCGGTTCGCTGAGCAAGCTTTACCGCCAAAGTGGGGGTAAAACACATCTGACCCATAAAAGGTGCGTTACACCCGGCCGAGAGGTCCCGTGGTACTTGATCTGGTAGAACACCAACCGCCCTGCCCGATTTCAAGGCACGTGTTAAACCCACAACGCCCTTTGGTGTGGTCGGGAACGTTGTCATGCCGAAACGACCCCGAGCTTTGACAATGAAGTCCTCGAGGCCGGGCTGCTCGGGTGGTTCGTAAAGACAAGACAGCGGTATGAGCGTATTGATGTAAAGCCCTACAAATTCCCAGTTGCCCATGTGCGGCGCTAAAAACACGACCCCTTGGCCTTCAGCTTGGGCTTGGGCCAAATAATCCACGCCACGCACCTTTACCACTAGTTTATCGAGTTCGCTTCGAGAGCCCTGCCACACCCGGCCAAGCTCAGAAAACCACTCACCCGCGGCCTCTATGGAACGCTTCGCGAGCGCAGACTGCTCTCGTTCACTCAAATGTGGAAAGGCAAGCTGAATATTCACTTGGGCTATATGCCTTTCACGTAGGTGCAAGGCCCAAACTAATTTACCAAGCCAACGCCCTATGCGGCGCGCCCAAGATAAAGGCATCATTCTGAGTAAAGAAAGGCCCGCTTTTATTAAAGATGTTGTCATTCAACCCTACTAAGTCGGCCCCTTGTACCCAAGCCCGTATATCGTCTACCCATAAGTCTGTATAATACGGCGCTTTGTACAGCTTGTGTAGCGAGGTTGGCGTGTCTGCAGACAATCCGGTGATGTCTTTCCAAGAAATTATTCTCACCCTGCAAAAATTTTGGGGGGATCACGGCTGTGTCATTATTCAACCGCTAGATATGGAGGTTGGCGCAGGAACCTTTCACCCCGCAACCTTTTTACGCGCCATCGGCCCAGAAAACTGGCGAGCGGCCTATGTTCAACCCAGTCGGCGCCCTACCGACGGACGCTATGGGGAGAACCCAAATCGCTTGCAGCACTATTACCAATTTCAAGTTGCGCTAAAGCCTTCACCCGATAATATCCTCGATTTATATCTCGACAGCCTGGCGGCACTCGGCATTGATTCCAAAGTTCACGATGTACGCTTCGTCGAGGACAATTGGGAATCACCAACCCTAGGTGCCTGGGGATTGGGTTGGGAAGTTTGGCTCAACGGCATGGAGGTCACCCAGTTCACCTACTTCCAGCAAGCTGGAGGCATCGAGTGCTTCCCTGTGACTGGCGAAATTACCTATGGGCTTGAACGTATTGCCATGTATATTCAGGGCGTTGACTCTTGCTACGACCTCATCTGGGCTCGAGGACCTGACGGAGAGATTACCTACGGTGATGTATATCACCAGAACGAAGTTGAGATGTCGACCTACAACTTCGAAGAAGCGCCTGTTGATTTTCTATTCACCCAGTTTGATCACCTAGAAACCGAGGCAAAACGTCTCGCGGACAAAGGCTTGCCTCTACCCGCCTACGAAATGGTAATGAAGGCCTCGCATACATTTAACCTTCTCGACGCTCGCCATGCGATCTCGGTTACGGAGCGACAACGCTTCATCCTTCGCGTTCGGACACTTGCAAGAGCCGCCGCACTCGCCTATTACGACGCCCGAGCAAGGCTGGGCTTTCCGCAAGCCAGCGCTGAGATGCGCGATGAGGCACTGGCAAAATGGAACAAAGAGGTTTAAGCATGAGCGACGCGTTTTTAATTGAAATTGGAACTGAAGAATTACCACCAAAATCACTTCGTACATTAGCCCAATCATTTCATGATGAAGTGGTCGCTGGCTTCTCGCACTTAAATCTTGCACCTGTGCACAGCGAGTGGTTTGCAACGCCACGCCGTCTCGCCGTCAGAATTAACGAGCTCCCCAGTAGAAGCCCAGATACACAAGAAATCGTCCTCGGACCGCCTGCTTCCGCCGCCAAAAACGCTGCCGGTGAATGGACACCCGCAGCGATTGGGTTTGCAAAAAAACAGGGTGTTAGTGCTGACGAGCTTGAACTGATCGATTCCGACAAAGGCCCAAGACTTGGGTTTACGAAGACCGTGCCGGGTGCGCAAACCGAACTTGTTGCAGCCCATGTAGTCAATGAAGCTCTCGCTAAGCTACCCATCGCTAAACGCATGCGCTGGGGTTCATCACGTACAGAGTTCGTCCGACCAGTGCATTGGGTGGTCTGTTTGTATGGCGATAACGACGACCTTGGAACTATTTTTGGACTCACCGCATCTAGGGTGTCACATGGCCACCGCTTTATGGCGCCAGAACCCATCGAAATCCGCTCTGCTGCAACATACGAAGAGGATTTACTGGCCGCTAAAGTCATTGTTGATTATGAAAAACGCAAAGCAATGATCCTTAAACAGGTACAAAAC
>NZ_CBFHWH010000098.1:0-6818 GCF_965659035.1 Aequoribacter sp.
TTCGTCCCAGCACTGCGATCGTAGTGGACGCATCACCTTCAAGCCAAAAACGGACCCGTTCAACCACAAACTCCGTTTCTCGAGCTGCGTTAGGATCAGCAGCAAAGGCGTGCACCTGAATGTCCGTCTCGCCGACTAGGACGGGCTCGGCCCTGTTCGCTGCCAAACGCTTTATCATGGGAGAACTGTGCGTTGGTACGTCAGCAAACACCTGATTAACCCACTGCACGATACCCGCCGTCGATCGGAAATTTCGACACAGATCCAAGCGCTCCAGACGCAAGCCGTTAAAGCCCTCTTCTATCGCACGCACGAATAAATCGACTTGAGCCCCTCTAAACCGATAAATCGACTGCATGGCGTCGCCGACAACAAACAAGGTTTTTGGCGACTCAGGCGTTACCTGATTGTGTTCAAACCAGCCCCGAGTCAGCCTCCGAATCAGTTCAAACTGATGCGTTGACGTATCTTGAAACTCATCCACTAACAGGTGCTGAATGCCGTAATCAAGTTTTAAAGCTAGATCAGTCGGATTCTCGTCATCGCCCAAGGCTTCCAGCGCTGCGCTTGCAATCTGCGTAAAGTCCACCTCACCCCGCTGTTGGCACTGCCACCAAAACGACGCTAATAGGTGGGGAAGTATCGCGACAATACTCGTGACGATCTGCCAATTCTGGTCATCATCCAGCGCTTCGGGCATCAGCATGACGCCCTCAAACACGATGGGAGAAAGAGCAGCTCGAATTTCCGTACTTACCAAGCTATGCAATTCTTTTTGCTCGGATTTTGGTGGGAATCCCTCTTTCACCGTGACACTTTTGCGCCATTCACCGCTTTGCGTTAGCAAAAACGCAGCAACACGTCGCCACGATCCGATAGCATTTGGCGAATGCAAAGGCAAAAAATCAGACCTTTCCTCAAGCCCCAACAGATTGAGGATTTCTTGCAGCTGAGCACGCCACGGCGCCAGGTCGGCGTTGAGCTGAGCAACACGTCGCTGACATTCCAATGCCCATGTCTCGCGCATATAGTCCAGTGCATCCTGTTCGCGTTGACCTGGGAATAACGCAAGTTGCCACTGATCACGCTTCGCTAGCAACTCAGACAGCCAATCGATCGCTGAGTCCCAGCGATTGCCCAATGCCGCAAGAATAGGCGGCAAGTGCTCGCGTATCTGCGGCTCACTACTTTGCAACAAATCGAGTACCGCGGCACGGTATAGGTCCGTTACTGGCTCGGCCGGTGTCATTACCCCACCCATCCGACTCGCCAGCGGCATTTGGCGTACTAGCGACGCGCAAAAGGAGTCGATGGTCATAAACTGCAGTCGTTCGAGCTGCTGGGGCAGTGACCAGCCACGCTCGCTTGCGTTACTTAACGCATGTTTGGCAAGCTCCAAGGAAACACGTTCGTACTCTGGGACTTCCCATAGTTGTTTCACTTGTGCAAGTTCAAACACCTCGGCCATGCGCGCTCGCATTTCAGCAGCCGCTTTGCGGGTAAAGGTAATCGCTACGATCTGCTCAGGATGCGAGACGCGCGCCAACAAAGCCAGCATCCTCTGCACCAACAAGCTGGTTTTACCAGAACCCGCCGGTGCAACCACGCAACAGCTGGCGGTTGGGTCTATCGCTCTGTCGCGCTGAACCTGATCACTCATCAGTGCCTTCCTCTTCGTCGTCAGCCAGCTGGACCCGACATATTGCGGCGAAGTCACAGTATCGACAGGCCCTCGTCGAGGGAAGCACAGAAGCCTCGCCCGCCTCTAATTCATCGATCAAATCGAGTAAAGCCCGCTCCCAGAGCTCCTTCTGCTCCCCCCAATTCTCGATAACTTTGATACCCTTGCCGAACCCTTGTTGGCCTGCACCCACAAATTTTGCTGGCTTTGTCGAAGAAATTTGTCCGTAAGCTATACCTTTGGCGTGCTCACCCAGCGCTAGCGCATACAGCGGCAATTGGGCTTGCTCTAAGCGATCGCCGAACCAGGTGCTGGTGCTCGGCGCCGTGCTTTTATAATCTATGATCACAAAATGGTCATCCGCTAGAGCATCGAGTCGATCCAGTCGAAACGAGAATCGCCATCCCTTCAAATTCAACTCAGCTTTGCGTTCATGCTCAAGCACATTAAAGGGTACTCTTTGCGACTCCAACTCCAACCAAAGACGAATCGCCGTTTCCAATCGAAGCTGCTCCGCCTGAAGCGCTAGATCAGGCAGCAGCACCTGACGAGCCCTGCTGATACTTTTTAAGGCCCCGGTCACTGCGGGAGCGATGTCTTCTGAATTCACTTGCTCAAGACGGTTTTTGCCCCGCCACAGCAGTTCCATTGATTTGTGTAATACCAGCCCCTGCTCTTTTGCGCTCAAACCGTCCTCGAGATTGGCCTCCTCGGGAATATCGAGCCGATAACGACTGTAGGCCTGCATCGGGCACAGTGCGTGCATGCCCAAACGATAGGCTCCGCCCCTCAAATCACTATGCGGCGTGGACAGAGTCAAGCCGCGTGACTCGAGCATCATCGACCAAACGCCCGGTATTACCGGACGGTCTAGTTCAGCGACGACAGGGAAGCTCTGCTCTAGCTGACTTAATAGCGGCGTTACAGCGACTTTACTCTCGTCGGCGAGGGCCACATAGCTAAACTGTATAGCCTGGCTCCGCGCTGCCATGCCTTCAAGCAAGCTCTTCGCTAACTGATATTCTTGATCCTCATTAGCGCGGGGCATCTTGTATTGACGCTGCAGGTGTTTGGGTAAAAACGGGGATAAGGCGATTCGTTCTGGAAAATGCCCAGCCACAGCATCCGTGACGATAAGCCGGTCGAAACACAGTCCAGCCGCTTCCAAGGTCCCCAGCACTTGAATATTCTGGTCTGGTGTTTCAGGTTGGAACACACTGTTTGTCAGGCTTGATTCCAACAGCGTCAGAGCGTCGCTTGCGGCCCATTTTGGCCTCAAGCCATCCCAGCTGACCAGATCTCGAAGCGTGCGTTGCCAAAGCTTGAACGCTTGGTACTCAACACTATCCAGACCCCGCTTGCCCGGCCAGCCCGCAGCCTCGAGAGAGTGCTCCCAGCGTCTCACGTGCTCCAAGCATGTCGCGTCTTTTGAATCTAAGCGATTGGTAAGCAACCACCTAGAAAGCGCCGAGTCTGGAACTTCTTTTGACATATGCTCCAAAATTAGCAGCAATTCAGAGTGTCCAAGCTTCGCGGGAGCGAGATCGTACAGCGCCTTGCGCAGCGCCCTGAAGTCATGGTGCGTAACGCACAATGAGACGTAAGGCGAGCGCGCTAGAGCCAGCAGTTCGGACGGCCTCAGTCGACCCAGAGCAAGTTTCAAAACACTGACAGCGGCATCGATAAGGGGAACTTGAGAGGCAGCTATACCGGCAGAAAAATTGACGGGCAGACTTGTGTAGTCGCTGTGTTCTAACCCAAATGCTTGGCGCAGATGATATTCCAGTCTCTGTCGATGAGTGTTCAAATCCGGGACCACGATGCCTAAGCGCTCGCGCTGCTTGGTTTCATAATGCTCTTTCGCCCAAGCCGCGACCCACCGAAGCTGTTCATCAGCATCTTGGAACGCACATACTGGGGTCTTCGCAGTGTCGATAGTCTGCGGCGAGGCTGATCGAATAAACTGTACCCGCTCGCTAACACGCTCACAAGCCGCCCGCTGTAGCGGTGTAAGCGTATCAAAATCGACCATGATTACATCGGCGGCAAGTTTGCACTGACACGACGCAAGTGCTTGCCATTGTTGGGCTTGCGTCACCCAGCCGTGCTTGATGATGTCCTGCTCAAAGCTCTGCAACCATTCATAAAAGGTCGCGCTGTCAGGATCTGCAGTCATCGCGCTCGCAAAACTCTGATCCTCTCGCAGCTGGTAGTGATAGATCAATTCGTAGGCCTTATAGCCCTCTAGCGCCAAGGCTTTGGGATTCAACCAACCCGTTATGTGGTCATCGGGCATGCTGCCGCGAATTATTAACTCCCACAAGTACTGAGCTTGCTGAGGCTTCAAGCAAGGTGTGAGCCGACCTTCATCGAGCCAGCGTTCAAATAAGCGATTGAGCGAAATGACCGCAATCTTAGCCCAAGCTTCCAAGCCCTGATCAGCCTG
Organism: Aequoribacter sp.; assembly: GCF_965659035.1. Lineage (NCBI taxonomy): Bacteria > Pseudomonadati > Pseudomonadota > Gammaproteobacteria > Cellvibrionales > Halieaceae > Aequoribacter > Aequoribacter sp. The sequence goes on from NZ_CBFHWH010000098.1 coordinate 4,128, forward strand.
ATACGCGTCGTAAGCGTGGCTGATAGCGCGAGCCAAGCGCTCATTGGGTGTCACAATAATCGAATTTGCACTCACGAAAGGCAGTATCACATCAATGTCATACAGTGGCTTTAACATCTAATCGCCTCGACACGGCCGCCAGACTACCCTTCGGTGCTGTAAATCGGTAGAATTCGCGCCCTTAATACATCAAAGAGTGCACCTCTGTGTACACCGGGTTTGTTTCATGAAAAAAGTTGCTATTCAAGATATCAATATCGAATCACAAAGTCTTCTGATTACACCACAGGATCTTAAAAAATCCGTGCCCGCGTCAGAGGCGGCCTATGCGCAAGTTGCCGAGTCTCGCCAGATCATTAGAGATATACTCGATGGTAAGGACCAACGCTTATTCGTCGTCGTTGGGCCCTGCTCAATCCATGACACCAAAGCGGCCTTAGACTATGCAACGCGCCTAAAGGCGCTATCGAATGAGGTATCCGATACACTTTACATTGTTATGCGTGTTTATTTCGAAAAGCCGCGCACAACGGTGGGCTGGAAAGGTTTAATCAATGACCCGTATCTGGACGACTCGTTTGCTATAGAAGATGGATTAAAAATTGGTCGTAAGTTGTTGTTAGACATACTAGAATCTGGCCTGCCCACAGCGACAGAGGCACTCGACCCAATCTCCCCGCAGTATCTGCAGGACTTAATTTCTTGGTCGGCTATTGGTGCTCGCACAACCGAATCACAGACCCACCGAGAAATGGCCAGCGGCCTCAGCAGCCCTGTAGGCTTCAAAAATGGTACTGACGGCGGTATCGAGGTCGCCACCAATGCCATCAAGTCTGCTGCAAAACCTCACCGCTTTCTCGGTCTGTCGGGCGACGGGCGCGTGTCTGTTATCACCACCTCTGGCAATCCCTACGCCCACGTAGTTCTGCGCGGCGGGAGTGACGGCCCAAACTACGACTCGGTACATGTTGCTTTGGTAGAGCAAGCGCTAGAGAAGGCCGGACTGCCACGCAACATCATGATCGACTGCAGTCATGCGAATTCCAGCAAAAAGCCGGAACTGCAACCCTTAGTACTCGAAAACATTGGCCACCAGATTGCAGATGGCAACGAATCGATCACGGGATTGATGATCGAGAGTCACATCAAAGCCGGCAATCAGAGCATGCCCGACGACTTAAGCCAACTGGAATACGGGGTATCGATTACCGATGGTTGCATCGATTGGGAAACGACCGAGACAGCTCTGCTCAATCTGCGCGAAATGATCAAAAGCACCCTCCCTGGCCGTCGATCAGCGAACTAAAAAAGACGGGGCGACTCATATCGCCCCGTCTTAGTACTACGACAGCTTAATACTCAATAGTAAGCCTGGGAACGATCCGAGTGGTCTGTCACGTCGCGAACGCCCTTAAGTTCCGGCACTTGTTCCAAAAGACTTTTTTCAACACCGCCCTTTAAAGTCTGGTCTACCATACCACAGCCCTGGCAACCGCCACCGAACTGCAAAATCGCAATTTGGTCCTCTGTGATTTCGACAAGCGACACCTCACCGCCGTGCGCGGCCAACGCAGGATTCACCTCGTTGTACAAAATGTAGTTGATACGGTCCTCAATGGGACTGTCATCGCTTACCCTGGGCAGTTTGGCATTAGGAGCCTTGATGGTGAGCTGGCCGCCCATACGGTCTTTATTGTAATCGACCAGTGCGTCTTCCAAAAATGGCACGCTACGACTTTCGATGAAAGCAGTAATCGGACCAAAACGCCGGTCTTCATCGCCCTCCTTGATGTCGTCTTCGCGGCAGTAGGCAATGCAGGTCTCAGCTTTAGGCGTGCCTGGCTGATTGATAAAAACGCGAACGCCTAATACGCCGTCTTGCTTTGAGAGCAACTCGGCAAGGTAATTCTGGGCCGATTCAGTGATCGTAAACATACAGCTGGTTATCCTTAGCAAATTACTCAGGTATTTTAGCAAGAAGCCCGATAAAATTGGAACAAAACTTGTTGCGTCGCGCTAAATATTACGATTCGACCGTCCATCACACAGTCAAATCTGGTAGACTCCGCGCCGTATCATTAGACGAGTTCGACATGCCTATTCAACGCCCTACTCTAGAACAAGCCTTACAAGAACGCATCCTTATCATCGATGGCGCTATGGGTACGATGATTCAAGGTTACAAGCTAGCAGAGGCCGACTATCGAGGCTCGCGCTTCGCTGACTTCAACGGTGACCTAAAAGGCAATAACGACCTACTTTGCCTGACGCGTCCCGATCTTATTATCGACATTCACAAGGCGTTTCTTGAGGCGGGTGCGGATCTCATCGAGACCAACAGTTTCAACTCCACCGCGGTGGCTCAAAGCGACTACGGCCTAGAATCTTTGGCCGACGAACTCAATCGTGCTGCGGCGCGACTTGCTCGCGCAGCTGCGGACCATTACAGCGCCCTCACACCCGACAAGCCGCGCTATGTCGCTGGAGTTCTTGGGCCGACACCCCGCACGGCCTCTATCTCGCCAGATGTCAACGACCCCGGTGCTCGAAATATCGATTTTGACAGTTTAGTTCAGGATTACCGTGTAGCTGCTATCGCACTGCTCGAGGAAGGTGTCGATATCGTTATGATCGAGACCATCTTTGATACCTTAAATGCCAAAGCCGCATTGTTTGCGGTAGAGGACGCCT
>NZ_CBFHWH010000099.1:0-6779 GCF_965659035.1 Aequoribacter sp.
CCCCCATTGGTCCGCTCTTAGAAGGATGCCTTGATGGCTAAACCAAAGTAGCGCTCTGCATCACGTGGTACTTGGTAGCGGAAGCCGTCACCGCTGTAAGTTGTCACATAACGTTCATCGGTTAAGTTTTTACCAATCAACGACAAGCGGTAGCGATCATTATCGAACGAAAAGCTGATGCTGGCGTTGACCATGTCGTACTCGGGCATGTAAGCGGCTGGGTCTAATACACCCGCGTTATTGGGTAAACCCGCGATCTGCTCATCCATGTGCACAAACGAACCGTTCAAGATAACGTCCATTGTGTTCATTGGAATTAAGTATTCCGCCATAAGTGAGTACTTGAGTTCAGGTGCGAAAGGCACAGGTAAGCCGGAGCGAGTGGAGCAATTAACAGCACCGATTGGGCAGTTGAATTTGTCGATTTCCGCAGTAATAGAAGACAAACCGCCGATCAAGGTCAGGGCATCAATAGGACGCCACGTGAAGTCGATTTCAATACCCGAGGTGCTCACTTCACCGGCGTTGGTTAAACGCGTGATACAGGTGCCGTCTGAGCAATCAGCGTTGTTCGCCTGGAAATCGGAGATATCCATTTGGAACAGAGCCGCGTTGAACATCAAGGAACCTGAGGTGAACTTATAACCGATTTCATAAGACTCGGAGGTCTCTTCTGAAATGGGGCGTGAATCGTTCCCGTTGGCTGCCATGTTGTAGTAAACGTTGTAACCCGGCCCTTTGTAACCTTGCGAGGCCGTCACGTACATCATGGAGTCTTCGCTGATGTCCCACTGCACCCCTAATTTACCAGATACATTGGTTTCATCTGTACTGCCGGCGAAGTTGGTGTTTTCGGTCGCGGGGCGAACGCCTACAGCTCGACGGCCGTACTCATCGTTGCTTCGGCGGCGATGGGTGTAAGATACGTCGTCGCTGGTGTAGCGTAGACCGTAAAGAATACGCATGGTGTCGCTCACATTAAACTTACCGTCGCCAAAAACGGCAAAGTTATCAAACTCTGTGGTCATGTAAGCAGTCGCAGACACAATGTCGTTGGCATTACAAGTGACACCCAAGCTCGCGGTATAGGCGCCGATGTCCGCCAAAGCGGTATCCAGTGCAGCACCGGTTAAGTTTTCATTCGCATACCAAGTCATGGCTTGGTCTAACTGACCGCCGTTGTTCTGGCAGCTGGCATCGCGCGTGAAGTTACGTTCTGACTGCAAGTTCCACCAGAAGGCGCCCACTTGGTATTCATGAGTCTGGCCCGTCGGTGAGGCAATGCGCAGTTCCTGAGAAATCTGACGCCATTCCTGAGGGCCCACATCGTGAAGCTGAAAAGGAACGGTACTGAAGTTCACAGGCACAGGCTGATCACCTGCGGTTGAGGTAAAGTCACCCTCACGAATCTCGGTGTTATCCCAAGTGCGGTAGGCGGTGATTGACGTTAAGTTAAAGTCCCCCAGACCCTTATCGACTTGAACCGAGAAGGCCGAGTGGCTGTCTGAGGTACGCGTCGTCAGATCGTGGTCAACTAAACGCTGATCCAGATCGATGTCGGGCACGCCATTTACTACGCCATTGCTGTTAGGCAAAGCAGTGGAGTTAGGGTGACGGCCACTTGGCAGCATTTCTACGTCGGCGCAGCAGTCGTCTTCTGCATCGTAGCTCTCTGCAATCATCAGGATCGACATGTCGTCAGCGACATCAAAGTCGAGCATGGCGCGCAGGCCCTGGCGATCGTAGCCGTTGGTTTTCTCGCCGTTGAATACGTTGGTTAAATAGCCATCGAATTGCTTGTCGAGTACGGTCAGGCTGCCACGAACTGACTCACTCAGCGGGCCGTTCACGTTTGCTTTCAAAATAAATTCGTTGTCTTGATATAGCTGGGCTTCAACGTAGCCACCGAACTCTTCACCTGGGCGTTTGGTGGTCATGTTAACCACACCAGCGGACGCGTTCTTACCAAAAAGCGTGCCCTGTGGGCCACGTAAGACTTCGATACGCTGCAAGTCGTAAAGGTCAGCAAAGGCCTGACCCGAGCGGCCCAGTACAACGTTATCGACGACAGTCGATACGCTGGGTTCGGCGGCAACGCTGAACGAAATAGTACCGATACCGCGAATGGTGAGTGCAGAGTTACGCGTGGTGTTCCCTTTGCGGAAGCTCACCGAAGGCGCCATGGTCTGAAGACCTTCAAGGTTATTAGCAAAAGCCGCATCAATCTGGTCTGCATTTATTGCGGTGACCGCAACGGGGACATCACTGAGCTTTTCTTCGCGTTTCTGAGCGGTTACCACCACTTCTTCAAGGGCGCGAGAGGATTTTTCTTGGGCCAGTGCAGGCGTCTGAGCGGCGGCGCCAAGAGCTGCAATAGCCAAATAGGTGAGTGTGCGGCTAGTAGGTCGCATTAAGTCCATCATTCGATCTCCGGTTAATTTTATTTATGTCGGTATGTAGTCGACTACGCTTTACTACTGGGCAAAAGGCTATCTTATGTCTCTTGTCTTATACAAGACTTATTTGGCGTGTTGGTAATACAAAAAATGAATATTAATTTATTTTTTATTATTTTTTGGAATATGTTGAGTTAGCCGTCTTCGTTCCAATGTAGGGCCTTGCGATACGCTTGACTCCATCGCCGCAGGCTAAGGCGGCACAAAAGTGCAGCTGCGACAACGACGGTGGCAACCAGAGGCAGGTACAACGGACTTCCGCCATCGACCAAGCCTAAAGGAGAGAAAGTGATATAAATCAGTATGATACCTGCAAACAGCGTAATGGCCGCCGGTATGGCGTAGGCCCAGGGGGTCATATCAACTTTACTGTGCGGGTGGTAATGCCAGGGGCTAGCTAATGGCGCGTAATGACCGATGAGTAACATCAAGCCCACCTCAGCTACAAATAGAATGCCATAGATGTGAATGAAGTTAATATCCACATCGATCACGAATTTCAGTAACGCGTAAACGATGATGTGCAGAATAATCACCAGCTTGGCGGCGATGGGGGGAACACGCTTAGTGAACAAGCCGACTATGACAATCGCGATAATCGGAATGTTGTAAAAGCCGGTAAAAATACGAATGATCTGAAATAAGCCCTCAGGCGCATACTGCAAAAGTGGCGATACAATGAACGAGAATACAGCAATAACGACACTGGCGATTTTTGCGACTTTGATGAGGTGCTGATCGGTAGCGGGGCGCTTGAGAGCGGGGCTGTAAACGTCCAGCACAAATAGCGTTGCCGCGCTGTTGAGCAGCGAGTTAAACGAGCTAAAGACCGCGCCGAGTAACACCGCGAGGAAAAAGCCTGACATGTAAACGGGTAAGACATCTTTCACGAGCGTCGGAAAAGCGAGATCGATCGATTGCAGCTCGCCGCCGTAGAGGTGAAACGCAATCACACCGGGGAGCATCATCATGAACGGCACGAGCAGTTTGAAGTACCCTGACAGCAGCACGCCCTTCTGTCCTTCTGCTAGATTCTGAGCGCCGAGAGTCCGCTGAATCACATACTGATTGGTACCCCAATAAAAGAGGTTGGCGAACAGCATGCCTGTGAATAAGGTACCAAAGGGGGTAGGGTCCGTAGGTGAGCCGATCGCGTTTAATTTTTCGGTGTGATTGTTCAGCACGTGCGCAATCCCGTCGGACACACTGCCATCTCCAAGCGCAGCGAAACCAAATAGGGGTACGACAATCCCGATAATAAGCAGCCCTATGCCGTTGATGGTGTCAGACACCGCGACCGCTTTTAAGCCACCGAATACGGCGTAAATCGAGCCGATAAGCCCAACGGCGATAATGGTGACTACCAGGGAGCTACTGTAATTCAGATTGAGCAGAGCCGGCACATCGAACAGCTGAAGTACCGCAATAGAACCCGAATAGAGTATGGAAGGTATGGTGATCAAACCGTATCCCACCATAAAAAGAACGACGGTCATGCGCCTCACGCCTTCGTCGAAGCGGTTACTCAAGAATTCGGGAAGCGTGGAAAAGGCGCCAGACAAGTATTTGGGTAGAAATACCAAGGCCATCACAATCGTGGCGACGCCAGCGGTGACCTCCCAGGCCATACTGCTCATATTAAAACCGTAAGCGGAACCGTTCAGGCCAATCATTTGTTCGGCCGATAGATTGGTTAACACCATGGATCCGGCGATGAATACGCCAGTGAGCCCGCGTCCCGCAAGAAAGTAGCCGTCTTTTGTATCAACGGCACCTTTGGTCTTTTGATAGGAAATCCAAGCGACCAGACCCATAAAAAATGTGCACGAAACGAGGGTCCATAAAATGTACTCAAAATCCATGATTACCGCTCCGTCACTTTGTTTAATTATCGTTAGAGAGAGTAAGTGGCCTATTCGGCCCGCCAGTAAGATTCTGTCGTTATACCATTCGGGAGCTCTTCTGTGCACTCGATAGCGGGGCCGAGCGGTATACTTCTGTGTAAGGGTACAAAAACGGCGATTTCGTCGAGCGGCACTGTCAGACGGTGCGATCGCCCGCCGGTGAAGCGTTTGCCACTGGGGAACTGCACCCATTCGCTGGCGATAGAGGAAGGTAGATAACACTCGAGTGTGCCACCAGGAGTAAGGCAGGGCGCTACCAGCATGTCGTCGCCCAACATGAACTGGTCATCAAACGCCCAGGCTGCACGCTCTGCTGGGCAAGCAAGAACCATTGCGCGTTGAGCGGGCAAGCCAGTCTCGGTCGACGTTGTCATGACTTGGTGCAAATAAGGCAGCAGTTGATATCGTAAAGCCAGCGCTTTATTAACGGCTTGCTCGGCCTCGGGCCCGTAAGACCACGGTTCACGGGGGCCGATTCCGTGAAGCCGTATGTGGGCCGAGAATACGGCGGCTTGAGCCCAGCGAACATAGAGTTCGGCGTCGCGTTGGTCGGCATAAAAGCCACCGATATCGGTCGCATAAAAGGGAAAGCCCGACAAGCCCGCCGCGAGCCCGCCGCGCAGGCTACCTGATAGCCCGCCCCAGTCGGCTTGAGGGTCGCCCCCCCATTGAGCGGGATAGCACTGAGAGCCCGTCCAAGAGGCGCGTGTAAACAAAAAGGCGCCCGATTCACAATACCGCTCGGCGGCCTCGTAAACACAGCGGTTATAGAGCAGGCTGTATACATTGTGCAAGGTCGCGCCACTATCGCCATTGTAGGCCATCATGTCGGGCTCGATTTGCTCACCAAAGTCCGCTTTGATCATGTCGATACCCAAATCGAACAGCGGTTTGTGACAATCCCGCCAGAAGGCATATGCGTCGGGGTGGGTAAAATCTACGATGCCGGATTCGGGCAACGGCGTTAACACCTTCCCGAATGGGCTGGTATCCCACTGGTATCGATAGGTCTCGCCGGTATGGGTATTTTTAATGAGCCAGCCTTTGTCCGACATCTCTTGGAACAAGGGGTTTTTGACCGAAACGAGCGGGTATTCCCAGACACACACTTTGAATTTGAGTGCCTTAAGCTCATCGATAACCACAGAGGGGTCTGGGTAGCGTGTTGGGTCCCACTCAAATGCAAACCTTGTATCAGTGTCCTGCCAGGCTCTGCCGTCTAATGTAATCGTGTCGCAGGGCATCTTATTCTTCCGAACGGCCCGGGCCGTTTCAAGCAGTTCGTCGGCATCTTTGTAGTAAGCCTTTGAAAGAATCAGGCCCAGACTCCATTCCGGGGGTAGCGGTGCTCGACCCGTTAAATGGGTGTAGTCGCTAATTAAAGCAGAGCCCGTGTCGCCAGATAGCAGAAAGACATCGGCATGAGTGTCTTCTACCAGTACACCGTAGGCGCGTTGAGACCAGTGGGGGAACCCGACACCGTGCGTCACCGGTGATGGCGTGTGCACAAAGCAACCCCAACCGTTTGGGCTCCAGGCGAACGGCGTGTTTTTGTAGGAAATTTCGGCGTTGACTCCCAGTGCATCGTGGTTAAACGAGCGCACCAGTTGGCCTCGTTTATCGAGCCTTCCCCATTTTTCTCCTAGGCCATACACCGGTTCGCTTGAGCCAAGCTCCAGTGAGATGAACCAGCCCTCTGGCGTTTTAGCAAACGGGGGTAGGCGATGTTTGCGGACAAAATGGCCGTCGGTCGGTGTTTGTTGCACGACCCGATCGCCTTTGAGTAACTGAAAGGCAAAGGGTTCGTGCATGAGCACTAGGGTATGACCCGCACCGCAAATGAGTGTGCGGTCCCCGTGTTTTTTGACGGTCAGTGGCGCTGCCTCGGGTGTGTGTTTGAGGATGCCATACTCCCCAAATTCACGAACACCAAATTGCAGGCGAGCACCTATGTCAAACAGCGATATGGTGATCTCGCCAGCATCGGTAGCAACGCCAACATGCCTTGTATCGATCGATACCACGTTACTTATCATTCTCACCCCGTGTATATCGTTCCAGCGCGGTGAAAGGGTGTTTAGCAGGGTGGGGGCTTGCGTCATACTGTTATTCTCTGTGTGTACAAACTATTTGACAATTCTTGTATCTTATATAAGATTTTCGGGGTCAGTCAACAAAAGCAACGACGGTAAACAAACATGACGATAAATGAAAAACCACGCATAGGCTTGGGGCTTTGGAAAATTTCGAATGACGTCTGTGCCGATGTCGTTTACCAAGCCATCAAGTTGGGTTACCGACATCTTGATAGCGCGTGCGACTACGGCAACGAGATTGAAGTAGGCAAAGGAATCGCAAGAGCAATCTCAGAGGGCGTTTGTGAGCGCTCGGAGCTTTGGATTACCTCGAAACTGTGGAA